>JAIRPM010000164.1 GCA_031257075.1 Spirochaetaceae bacterium | reverse complement strand
GACAGCGGCATCGGGCTGGGTAACCCCCGCCGGCAAGCTTCTCGTCCTGCCCGCTATAGCGAGCGATGATGTGGGTAACCGTATCTATGACGCAAACAGTTTCTACACCTTGCTGGGCGCGGGAGGCAGCGTTAGCGAAAATTACAGCCTCGCCTGTGATATCGACCTGGCAGGCTACACCGACTCAGCCGGCGACCCAATAACATGGCAAGGCCCCTCCGGCTACGGAGGCCACTTCTACGGTAACGGCTACACGATAAGCGGCCTGGAATTGACGGCGAATTCGGGCATGCTCGCGTATAGCGGCAGGGTAGTCGGGCTTTTCTCTAGTTTAGGGGATGGCGCAACTCTGGAAAACTTTACGCTGGTAGTAAGCACACCGGGCAATCAGCCGGTAGACATGAATAGTGATAGTCGTCTATGGTTTGGAGGGGTGTTGGGCGTTGTCAATAGTCCATCAACAATTACACTGAAGAAAATAAAAGTAAAGGGCAATCTTAACATAAGCAGGAGCAAACATAGTATGATAGGCGGATTTTTTGGGGAAATGAAAGGATATGCTCAGGTTACCCTTGAACAATGCTCTTCAGAGGTGAACATTAGCTTCAGTTCCAACGGCAATATCACCCATCTCGATGGTAACAATGTAGGCGGTTTTGTAGGGTATGTTTATGGTGCGGTTGCTGAACCGCGCACGGTGAGTCTCACCGATTGCTATGCGACCGGTAATATTACGTATACTTCTACCGGCGATACAACAAACAGAGCTGGGCTGGGAGGTTTTGTCGGTGCTGTTACCCAGGCTTTCTCCGGCGTGGCGACCATTCTTTTTGACCGCTGTTATGCTTCGGGGAATGTAGCGTTTGAAGGGCCGACAGGAGGCGCTCTGGGTGCGGGGCCTAATTATGTTTACACCGCCGGTTTTTTAGGGGCTATTAGAGCGACCAGTAGTGAAATAAACCTAACGCTACAAAATTGCGCTGCCGTGGGTGAAAAAGCGCTTCTCAAAGAAGTAGCGGCGGGAACGGGCTCGCTTGACAATTCCCGTTTTGCGGCTTTTTTGGCTACGGATACTTCCGGCGCAACCTTTACCAACAACGTAGCCAATAGCGGTATGCTGTTAGGGGACGGTACGCTAACCCACAGCGACGACACTGCTGACCGGGCGGGTACCACCCACTGGGGCAAAGGCGTTCCCCTAACCACCCTCAAAACCGCCGCCACATGGACAACCGCCGCCCCCGGCGGCCTAGGCTGGGATCCAGCCATCTGGGACTTTGCCGGCCTTAGCAAATCAGGATCGGCCTTCTACTGGCCCAGGCTGAAAGAGTGAGTAGTGAGTAGTGGGTCGCCAACTTCGTTGGCACGTGAGTAGAAATTTGGGGCGGTATACCGGTTCTAACGTTGATATCTTCGTTAGAATTTGATATACCGGCCTGAAATTCTACCCACTACCCACTACCCAACGAAGTTGGCGACACACTATTTACAGTGGGTAAAGGCGATATAAAAGCGGCTAAAAGAGAAATTGCTGACGCCGGTAGACCCTGTATTGCCGAAACCGTAAAGCCTCTGTATACTAGGGCAAGAAATGGGTTTGGTAGCGCTCAACAATGTTATTCGCAAAGATTCACCTATCTATTATCGCCACTTGTACACGGGGATAGCGGTAGTTGAAGTAGCCGGCCGGAGGCGCGAGGCGCGGATTGATTTTGTAGTAGAAACCAACCCTTGGGGCGCGCGCGCGACAACTGTTGATATCCTCGAAAGCATTGATTACCCGGCGCTTGTTCTGCAAAAAGAACTTAAAAACGCGATAGAATATCTTGATTTTCAAAACAAACTTCCCCACCAATAGGGCTTGCCGTTGATTAAGTAAGCAGTATGAATGACCATATCGTTATAACCCGGACACCCGAAGAAACGAAGGCGCTTGGCGAACGCGCCGGGAAGAACGCTCATGCAGGCGCAATAATAGCCCTGTCCGGCGGGCTGGGGGCCGGAAAAACCTGTTTTACCCAAGGAATAGCCCGCGCGCTTGGTATAAACGAACCGGTAACGAGCCCCACCTACGCCATCGTGAGCGAATACAAAGGAAGGCTGCCCCTTTACCATATTGACGCGTACCGTTTGTCTGGTGAAAAAGATTTTATTGATATAGGCGGAGAGGATTTTCTGGATAGCGATGGTATCTGCGTTATCGAATGGGCAGAAAAAATAGGGAGAATTTTGCCGCCCGGCGCTTTGTATATTACGATTGAATTGCAGCCGGATGGTTCCCGCCACTTTCTTTATAGAAAAATCTAAAACAACGTTGATTAAATTGACTCTAATCAGCGCTGCCGCCATGCGCCGCCGCCGGCCGGCCTCATACCTGCTCGCTTTTGTCCAGACCGGCAATATGCTGGGAAATAAGTTTTTCTATGCCGGATAAAATGTCCCGCTGCCAGTCCAGCCGCAGGGGGGAGAGCGCGAACAATTCAACAGTGTCCCGCCCCAAAGCGCCGGCAATGCGCTCTATCATATCTGCCGAGGGAAATTTCTTCCCACATTCAATCAATCCCAGATAGTTGGTCGCGGTTTTTGCCATTTCCGCTAATTTTTCCTGTGTCAGCCCCTGTTCCAGCCGGTAATTCCGTATGTTTGCCCCCAGTAACTTTTTAATATTTGTCATAAAGCCATTCTTGCAGTGAATATAAGTCTCAATTCCAACCTTGAGGGTTGACAACAATCTAAAATATGTGATAAAATGAAAATCAACCATTATAGATGTGGTAGGAGAGATTAGTATGAAAAAAATTTTGGCAGTGATGGTGTGCGCCGTGGCGGGCGCATATCTGTTTGCTCAAGATGCCGCCCCGCAATCCGCGCAGGCTTCCGCGCCGCAGCCTGTACAAGCCGGCGCAGAAGCCGGGATGCCGTCCGAACTTGCCGCTAAAAAAACAGAGATAAAGCAGGCGGTACGGGCGGGGAACTGTTCGTATCTGTATAACTTTATACTGGAAGCGGGGCCGCAGGATTCCCATGCCGGCGGCGAAAAGGAAGCGGAAAACAAAATTATGCGCGGTCTTGTCGAAGAAGCCGCCGCGGGGCTGCACACATACACGCAGCACGACAGGGTTACGGAACGTTATCAAACGGGAAAAATGGACCCGCGGGTGCGCGAGGTGCCTACAGTAATGATGAGTCAGGTTTTCTCATCGCCGGAAGCGGTGCTGCCGCAGGTTGTGGCCGCGCTGTTAAACCGTTCTACAACGCTTTTTCATAAAGTGAAAATAATGCACGATTGGATATGCGATAATATTGCCTACGATTACGCGATGTTATCTTCGGGCAAAATCGACGGGCAGGATTACGCACAGGTGCTGCAAAAGAAAAAAGCGGTATGCGTAGGCTACGCAAATCTGCTCAAAAAGATGTGCGATATTGCGGGCATCGAAGCGATTGTTATAGAAGGTTCGCTTAAAAGCAAGGAGTACGGCTGGACGGGAAAAGTTCCTTCCGGCGACCATGCGTGGAACGGCGTGTTTATCAACAATAAATGGTACCTTGTGGACGCGACATTGGATGCCGGTTTAGTTGTAAATATGAAAGCGTTTGTCCGGCAATATTCCACCGAATATCTTTTTCTTGATTCGCGCTCTTTTTTGTATACGCACTTTCCCAAAAAACCTGAATTGCAGTACTACGGCCCCGCGTTAAGCACACTTGCCTTTGAGCAGGAAGCCGCCGTTCCGGGCATGTTTTTTCAGTATGGGCTTTCGCTGGATAAAGACGCCCCTTATGAAACTACACCGGCGGCAAACAGCGTATATCGTTTTAATATATATCACTCAAAATTGAATGTGAATATTATATCAGATATACAGGGCGCGGAAACATATTGGGAAGACAGCAAAGAAAAAGGCGTAAAAACAACAGCGGTAAGTTATCTTTTGCCAACGCCGCCGTCCGGCAGTTATATGTGTTCTATCAAGGCGCGTTACAATGATGAGATGGGATTTCCCCGCAATGTTGATTCCGGCAAATTTGAAGACGAATGGATGAAGCGCCTGAATGATTTTAAGGACGAAAAGAAAATAACGCCCCATGAACTGCTTACGTTTAGGGGTTCGTATACGAAAGTAGAATCGGCAGGTAAGTACTATTTTGTCGAAGACCCCTTCGACGCAAAAAAGAACGCCGCCGTTTCCAAAATCAACCGCCTGCTGGAACAGCCCACAGTAACCCCCCGCACCGTACTGGAATTCAACCTAAAAGGGAATTGAGTTAAGACAAAAAAAGCCGTGAAAGCAAGGAGCGATGCCTCCTTTTTTACTTTCACGGCTCTGTGATAATGACTTTAGTTAGTAAAAAGCACTCTTAGGCTTGCAGGAATGAATCGGCAAACAGTTCGTTGTCCATGATGATGTCCGCGGTGCGGATAGCATGATTCAACTGTACTTCGCACGGATTCACGATGGCGCTGGTAAGCCCCATGCCGATAGACATCGCTATCATTATCGAGTTGACCTGCGGACGCACTTCCTTGGGCATACCGTTGGACACATTGGAAAGACCGCCGGAGGAATTAAAGCCTTGTTCAGCAAGCCAGCGGATAAAGTCCAGCACTTCCTTCTGTTTTTCCTGCATACCTTTGATGACGACAAAACAGGGGTCGAACCAGAGGTCGCTTGCGTCCATGCCGAGTCCCATGCCGTGTTCAAGCATATCCATACAACAAGCCTGACGCTCATCGTTGTCGCTGGCGACACCTTCTTTGGAACAAAGCGCGATGACGATGGCATCGTTTGCCGC
>JAIRPM010000189.1 GCA_031257075.1 Spirochaetaceae bacterium | reverse complement strand
AACAGGACAATCCGGATATTGAGGAAATATTTTACGCATATATAATTAAACCATAAATTTGAAAAAATGTCAAGAGCGAATAGAGCGGGTTTAGCTGTTCCGAATTAGGAAAAGTATAGCAAAGATCATGCTGACAAAACAGCAAAAATATGTACACAATAACCATAAGAGGAGAGACTAATGAAAAACTTTTTTCATTTTTCCGCGGCGCTGGTGATTTTGGGCCTTATAAGCTGCAAAAGCGCCCCCAAATTTTCCGATGTGTCGGGAAAGGAATGGAAACTCATCGAAGTGCAGCTTTCCGGTAAAAGTATCGGTTTTGACCGGAACACTCTGAACAGCGAAGGTTTTGGCGATATTTTCACGCTGAATTTTGACGCCGAGCGCATCAGCGGTACCGGCGCGCCCAATAAGTATTCCGCGCCGTATACGGTTGAAAAAGATCTCTCTCTCAAAGTGAGTCCCATTGCCGGAACACTCATGGCCCCGCTGCGGCAGCCTGAAAAACTGAAAGAACACGATTTTTTCACCTATCTGCAAGATGCGGAAAAGTGGAATCTGGTTGGCGGTAATTTGCAGCTTGCAAGCAAGGCCGAAGACGGTTCCGATGTAACGCTGATTTTCAGTCTTGATACTGTAAAAAAATAAGCGGGCGCGCTATGTCTATTGAAGCGGTTCGCGCTTATTTATCCCGATGGAACCGGGACAAAGACATTATCGAAATGGATGTTTCCACCGCTACGGTGGAGCTTGCCGCTTCCGCGTTAGGTGTCATTCCCGCCCTCATTGCAAAAAGTATTTCACTGCGCGGCGGGGGCTCTCCTGACGGCGGGGAAGGCACCGGTGGGAACGCCGCCCTTTTGGTCGTTACCGCCGGAGACATGAAACTGGACAACCGCAAGTTCAAAGAGCGTTTCGGTTTTAAGGCGCGTATGCTCAACCCGGAAGAAGCATTACGCTTTACCGGACACGCGGTAGGCGGTGTCTGTCCTTTTGCGCTTCCGCCCGGCGTGGAAGTGTACCTTGATGTATCAATGAAGCGCTTCCAGACCATGTACCCCGCCTGCGGCAGCGGTAATTCCGCCATAGAACTTACGCTTGCTGAACTGGAAGAATATTCCCAAAGTAAAGCGTGGGTGGACGTGTGCCAGATGGCGGGGTAATTTATTAGCCGCCCGCTACGGCGGATAAATCCGCCTCGCTGTTTATTTACTTACTGGGAAGTTTATCAGGGCTACGGCCTGCTGCGTTACTCATCCACACGCATGCGCGTGCGTGTATTAGCCGCCCGCTGCGGCGGATAAATCCGCCTTGCTGTTTATTTACTTACTGGGAAGCTTATCAGGGCTACGGCCTGCTGCGTTGGTAACTCCATCGCTGCTTACCGCAGCGCGCTTCTTAGCCGCCCGCTGCGCTTGCTAAAGCAAGCTTGCTGTTTATTTACTTACTGGGAAGTTTATCAGGGCTACGGCCTGCCGCGTTACTTATCCATACGCTTGCGCGTGCGCTTCTTGGCCGTGTTTCACGTGAAACATGGCGCGGCCTGTTGCGGTTGTCAAAAAGCGCAATGTTTACTTGGCCTACGCCGTTTGGCGTTTGTTCATCTATAGCTTACCAGTTTGCATGAGCAAATTAGACGCAGAGAGCATGCGCTTGTTTGGTGGGCCGTAGCCCTCACAAACTTCCCCGGCAAGCTATTCGGCAAACATATCGGTAAGAGGTATTTCCAATCCCGGAAGCACCTCGGATACGGCTGATTCATCAAGATAAAAAGTCCGCATGGTGTACTGTCCGTCTTTCAAAGAATAGGCGCGGACGTGCTTGTTTTTCGGGTCTACAATCCAGTATTCCTGTACGCCAGCATCCCGGTATAGTTCAAGTTTTCGTTCCATTTCGATAGCGCTATTTGAGGGCGATAGAATTTCAATCACCATATCAGGAGCGCCCCGGCAGCCTTCTTCGCCCAGTTTGCGGGGATCGCACACAACGATTAAATCAGGCTGGACAACCGTTTCATCGCTTTCATCTTCCTCATAGAAAAGCCGGACATCTACAGGCGCGGCAAAAACTTCACAGCGTTTTCCTTTGAGAAAGGCGGAAAATTCACCAGATAGATACATACTGATTCTTTGGTGCCGGATATTTGGCGCTGCCATAGCATAGGCAACACCATCGATCAATTCATAGCGCTCACCGGGTTTAAGTTCCCAGTCTTTATAGTCGGCATAGGTGAATCTATGTTCATCAGCATAAGCTACATCAGACATAAAAGCCTCCGTAATTGGGGTGGTTCATATCATAAGAACGGTTCGATGAGAGGATTTCAATAATGCACTTGGGAGCGCCGTTATAGCGGTTTTCTTTGAGTTTGGAACGATTGCAGACGGTAAAAATATCGGGCTGTACAAATGTCCGCTCATCGCCCAGATCGTACAAGGGGTATACGTCAAAGGGCGCGACAATCGGCATACAGCCATGTTTGGCCAGCTTTTCCCTTAATTCGGCTCCGATAGCCAAAAGAATAGATTGATGTTTGTACCCCGGCGAACTCATGGCGTATTCAATGCCGCCGATACGCTCAAAGCGGGGTTCTACTAAACTGGTGTTAAGGTTTTCTTCAGCCATTTGCGCTAATGCCATAATATGCTCCTCTTAACAGGTTAAGTATAACCTGTCTGCGGGACATGGTCAAATGAGGTGTATTAAAACAAGGTAATGGTGTACCTTTTGGTATGAGCAGGCTTTTGATAAGCGCCGAAAACGCTGAATTCCAGATTATACAATCGCTGAAGACGAGCCGCGCAAAAAGAAATAAAACGCATGAAATATTTATTGAAGGCACAGAATGTATCAAACAGGCAATACATGCCAATATTCAAATTACCCGGATTATAACCACCTAAACCGGCAGACCATGGCTTAACTTATGTTAAGGTTTTTCTGGGTTTTATCCGCCCATCACGTTTACATACAAATCCCGCAGCCTTTTTCGTAAAAACACAACCGCATAGTGTTTTCGTGAAAGCAGGGTGTTCACCGGAATGCCGGATTTTTGCGCTATTTCTTTTACGGGCAAACCCAAAAATTCGGTTTGCACAAAAATAGCTCGTTGATCTTCTGGCAATTCTTCAAGGGCGGCTTCGATTTCATCCCACACCAGAGACGCAAGCATCTCTGTTTCGGGTGTTGCTTCTTCGGCGGCAAGTAAATCCATTAAATAAGAAATATCTTCCGTGTCTTCATCGTCAATTTCAGCCAATGCCGAAAAGGGAATGTCCTTTTTCTTTTTGTAGGAATCGATAATTTTGTTGCGGGCGGCGCGGTAGAGCCACGCGGCGGTTTGTTCAACCGGCTGGGCAAGTTCATTCATCCGCGTAAACTGGTAAAACACCTCTTGCAGAATATCTTCCGCGTCTTCAAGTACGCGCACCCGTGAGCGGATAAATTGCAGCAGCCGCTCACAGTAGGTGTTAAACGTTTCCGCAACGGACTTTTCCGGCATTGTTTCCCGCTTTACCTGTTTTTTTCGGCCCGCACAAAACCGGCGGTTCCCAGTACAAGAAAGACCACGGTAAAGCCAATGATGATAACGAGGTTCAGGGCCGGCGCGTGCAGCGTTGTTGCCGCACCCTCCGCACCCCTCGCGTAAAATACGCCGCGCATAAAATCAATGCAGTAGGTCATCGGCAAAAGGCGGCTTACCACCGCCATGAGGCCGGTGGAATGATTTACCGGAATTAGCGCGCCGGAAAGAAAAGTCTGCCCCATCATCAACATCATAATGACGATACCGGCGGTCGATGCTTTTTGGATAAAGCCGATACATACAACCGCCAAAGACCCCGCCGCAAGGCACATAAGCGGGGAGAACGCGAGCAGCGTCAAAAACTGCGGGATGCTGAGGCGTGCGCCGATGGCGTAACCCACGCCGATTGTAAAGAAAAACGTGATGTAACTGGCAAAAGCCGCGCCCGCTATTTTTCCCAAAATGAGCGAATACCGCGATACCGGGCTCACGAGGATTTCCTGCGTAAAGTCAGCCGCCCGGTCTTCAACCAGCGAGGTGATGCCGTTTCCCATTATCATAAAAATCCCCTGTACCAGCATACCAACCAGCATAAAGGTATTAAAGTCAAAGTCCATGTTGATTCCCAT
>JAIRPM010000171.1 GCA_031257075.1 Spirochaetaceae bacterium | reverse complement strand
AATACGGCATCCAAAACGACACGGTGCAGTTTTGGTATTATTTAACACTTTTGTTAAAAGAATCGAACCCGCGCCTCCTCGCCTATTTGATTTACATGACGGCGCGGCTTTTGGAAATGCACCGCATCCTAAAGCCATCCGGCTCACTGTATCTGCACTGCGACCCTACGGCCAGCCATTACCTTAAAATCGTTATGGACAATATTTTTGGCAGAGAATATTTTAGAAACGAAATTATATGGCATTATACGGGAAACTCTGTGCCCAAATCCTGCTATCCAAGAAAACATGATGTCATTTTTTTTTATTCAAAGCAAAAAGAATTTTGTTTCTATCCCCAAAATGCACTCGTTCCTTATTCGGAATTAACAGAAAAGCGGTACAATCACACCGACACGGATGGCCGCCGCTATAAGGTTTCCGCGCTGCGAAACGGCAAACAGGAAATTGTTTATATGAAAGAAGGAAAATATCCTGATGATGTATGGGATATTCCTGTACTTCGCGGCAAAGAACGGCTCGGCTATCCAACGCAGAAGCCGCTTGCATTGCTGGAAAGAATAATCAAGGCATCGTCAAAAGAAGGCGATGTAGTGTTCGACCCGTTTTGCGGATGCGGCACGACAATAGAGGCGGCAATTAAAAATCAGCGCAACTGGATTGGCTGTGATATCGCCATTCACTCAATAAAACTAATTCAGGAAACAAGAATTCAAAAATATGGATTGCAGGAAAACAAAGAATATCAAATCGAAGGAGTCCCGCAGTCAACGGAACAGGCTCAATATTTATTTGAAAGCGACCCATTTCAGTTTCAGTACTGGGCAGTGGAAAAAACAGGCGGTTTTTGTTCAAACAAAAAAACAGCGGACAGGGGCATTGACGGACGCATTTATTTTGAGGCACATGGTGAATTACGCAGTATGGTGCTGTCCGTAAAGGGAGGGGCGGTAAAGCCCGCCGACATACGCGACCTGCGGGGGGTGCTGGAACGGGAAGGCGCGGAAATGGCGGGGTTTATCTGCCTGCGAGAGCCCACAAAAGAAATGCTCCACGAAGCGGATGCGGCGGGCGTTTATGAATACAAAGGCGTAAACTATCCGCGAGTGCAGGTGCTTTCGGTGCGGGATATATTTGACGGCAAAATGTGGCACTGCCCATCGGTGGTTAAGCAAATCAGAAAGGATAAGGGCGAAATGTACCTGGCGCTGTAAACGCACGCGCTATAAACACGCTGGGAAAAGGCTGATTAACTTGATGCTCATCAGCGTTTCCCGCCTCTCCACGGTCTTTGCTTATTACAGTATTATAAAAATATGCAGACCAACAATAACAGCGCAGACCGTTTGGGGTACCGGCCTATTGGGGAATTGCTTCTCAAATTTTCGATACCGGCTATAAGCGGAATGCTGCTGAACGGTCTCTACAATGCCGTAGACCGTATTTTTGTAAGCCGCGGTGTTGGCGAACTTGCTCTGACGGGGCTTTCTATCGTTCTTCCCCTTATGACCGTTTCTATGGCTTTTGCAATGCTTTTTGGCGTTGGGTGCGCCAATATGATTTCGATGCGGCTCGGGCAGCAGCGCCGTAATGACGCGGAAAACGCTCTTCAGCATGGTTTTTGGCTCCTCCTTATTTCCAGCATTGTTCTTGCGCTCATTGAATTCCCGCTTATTGACTGGCTGCTCGTACTGCTGGGGGCGCAGCCGGGAAGCGATGCTATGGATTATGCCCGCTCGTACTACCGCATCATTTTAGCGGGGCAGCCGTTTATGATGGTCGGGTTCGGGCTTTCGCATAGTACCCGCGCTCAGGGGTTTCCGGTGGTAAGCATGGTAGGTATGTTTATCGGCGCGGGGCTCAATATGATACTTGACCCTATCTTCATTTATGGGCTGCGTTGGGGGGTTGAAGGGGCGGCTATCGCCACAATCATCTCACAGGCCGCATCCGCTTTTTGGATGCTTACGTTTTGTCTGGGGAAACGCGCTGTTATCCGGCTGCGCCCCTTTGCCATAAAAGCCGATTGGCGCGTTGCCTTTGCCGTAATGAATTTCGGCTGTTCGCAATTTCTCTTACAATTTGCCATGTCATCCGTTCAGTTTCTGATAAATTCCAGCATGCAATGGTATGGGGCGGCGGCGCTGGGCGTTATGGACGGCGGCGATATCGCGCTTGCCAGTATGAATATCATCGGCACGTTCAACATGATTTTCCTTATGCCTATTTTTGGCATAAACCAAGGGGCGCAGCCTGTACTCGGTTTCAACTATGGCGCAAGAAAATTCGCCCGTGTCCGCAAAGCCTACCTTGGGGCTGTAAGCGCCGCTACTCTTATCTGCATCGCCGGTTTTATTTGGGCGGAATTTTTCCCTGAGTCCATCGTCATGATATTTGCCCCGCGCGGCAGTGAAACGCTCCTCTCTTTTACGCCCCGGGCATTCAGAATAGCGGAACCGTTAATTTTTCTGGCCGGTTTTCAGATTGTCAGTACAAATATGTTTGTGGTAACAGGCCGGCCGAAAGTGTCCATTGTCCTGTCGCTTATGCGCCAATGCATCGCCATTGTTCCGGCGATTTTGATTTTCGGGAAAATTTGGGGGCTGCTCGGCGTTGTTGCCGCGATGCCTTTTGCCGATGCGGTATCCACAATACTTACCGCGTTTATGATTGTCCGCGAAATGAAAAAATTAAAACGCGGCGCTGCGGAACAGGCGGCTGTTTAACAGGAAAATATATGGAAAATTTTTTAGACTGCAGGCGGAAACATATTGTTGAAGCGCTTGTAGAGAATTACAAAGACCTTGGCGATATGGATAAAGCCATAACAGGCTTTCAAATAAACCGTTCGGTAATGTACGAAGTCATTGATAATTTACGCGAACTTATATTTCCGGGTTATTTTGGGAAAAAGAATTTGAATGCCGGATTTATTGAATACCATGTCGGTGAACTTGTAGAAGAAATCGAATATAGTTTGACTGTACAAATTGAACGGGCGCTGCGGCACCGTGAAAAAAAATACGAAAACCCTTATTTCCCTGAAACTGCCAGCGCTATAGTATTTGCTTTTTTATCGAAACTGCCTGACATACGGAAAATTTTACAGACTGATATAGAAGCCACATTTGACGGCGACCCGGCAGCCTTTAGCAGGGATGAAATTATTTCATCCTATCCCGGAGTATACGCGATTATGGTATACCGGCTTGCGCATGAATTATATATACTCAACGTACCGCTTATTCCGCGCATTATGACAGAACGGGCGCATAGTATTACCGGAATTGATATACATCCCGGAGCAAAAATAGGCGCGTATTTTTTCATTGACCATGGCACCGGTGTTGTCATTGGCGAAACAACCGTTATCGGCAAAAACGCGAAAATATACCAGGGCGTAACACTCGGCGGGCTTTCCACACGGGGCGGCCAATCGCTCAAAAGCGTAAAACGCCACCCTACTATAGAAGACAACGTTACTATCTATTCGGGCGCTTCTATACTTGGCGGCGAAACGGTTATTGGCGAAGGCGCGATAATCGGCAGCAATGCTTTTATTACCAAAACAGTGCCACCGTATACAAAAGTCAGCATCAAAAACCCCGAATTGCAATTCCGTAACAGCGGCGCTGACGGAACAGCAACCACGGAATTACTGCAAGACGGCTTTTGGGACTATGTAATATAACCCCCGCATAAAACGCAAATCTAATAGCCGGTTGCATCTGTTTCGTTTACATAAAAATAGCCGTTTTTGCGTACATTAGGAGGAGTATTGATAGCTGTATTTTCAAAAATTGAACCTGTTACAGCAGGCGCGTTTATAAAAAGTGTAGAGCCAGCACCTATGTGAACGCCGCCGCCGTAGTTCGCTCTATTATGATGAATACTGCCGCCGGTCATTGTCATTATAGAATTAGTATCCGCCCTTAACTGTACGCCTCCGCCTGTCCCCCCTTCATTATAACATATTTCACCGCCCCGCATATCAAACCTGCTGCCGTCCTGAAGTTCGATACCGCCGGAATTCCCGGCTTTATTTTTGTGAATCTTGCCGCCGGTCATAATAAGCGTACTGCCGCCTGTAACATACAGGCCGCCGCCGATTTCGCTACTGCTTCTTTCGTTGTTTTGCAAGACGGTGCCGTCTTGTATGGTAAGGGTGCCCTGTTCTGAAACATTTACCAAAGCCCCGGTTGCGCCGCTGTTGCCTTCAACAACCACCTGTCCGCCGCCGCCGCCAAGTGTAAGGCTTCCGCCGGTTACGTTAAAAATTTCCCCGGTATAGGTGCTTCCTCGTGAAATTGTTACGCTATCACCTGCCGGTGTCGCAATGGTAACATCTTTGCCGGCAGGAATGACAACAGCGCCGGAAACAGTTATATTTCCTTCCGGCACAAAAATCATCGGCGAGGGGGTGCTGTTTATGACACTGAAATCACCGATTTTTTTGGCCAAAAGTCCTTGCGCGTTTATGCCGTATCTATCGTTGTTTGCGGCGAGAGTAAACTTTGTGTATTCCGAAGAATATGCGTTGCCTGAAAGAACGGAAATCCCGATGCTGTAACTGTACGGGGTGATTTGGATTACAGGAGCCGGCCCGTTCAGCAGGGCGCTGTTTACCGCAATGGTTTTACTGTTTGCCAAATAGACATCGTTTCCCGCGGCCGCATAGGCGGCACCGGCCATCGTGAATGTACCGTTATTGTAGATACCATTGCCCGTATTGGCCGTATTGCCGGATAGAAAACCGCCGCTGAAGTCAAAGCGGGCGTTCCCGCCAATATAGACACCGCCGCCCAAAGGGGCGGAATTGCTGGAAATAGAACCGCCCCGCATCGTGAATGTTCCGCCGGTTATTTCAACCGCGCCGCCGGAACCGCTTGTCCGGTTGTTGTTTTTCAATACCACGCCGGCATTTATGCCAAAGGCGCCGCCGGTAATTTTGACCAACGGGCCTGCCGCCGTGCCGGTGCCGTCCAGCGTCAGAGCGCCGCTTAGGGTAACGGTACCCGTCGCTATGGTAAACAGCGGCCCAGAAAAATTATGCCGTTTTATCACCGACTGGGTTCCCGGGGCTATTTCGAGGGAAGAATTCGGCGCTATAGAGAGCGTCGAATCAACGCTGATTTCTTCTTTAAGCAGGGTAATTAAACCGCCGTTTGTTGACGCTTCTTGCAGCGCCGTTTGGAGGTTCAGGTAATAATATTCAGGAAGAGCCGCGTTGTTAAAATATTTTGCGACAACATCTGAGCCGGCATTGACCGTTATCTCAAATGGGTCTGACCGAACGGCTTGTATCCCGTCTATAGTGAACCTGACAAGCCGTCTTCCTGTCGCCCTTGTTTCAAACGGCGACACCCCGTAAGAATCGCTAAAACACGACAGCGCCGGCCCGGAGGCGCTCTCCCACAAAATGCCGTCAGCCGAACTTTGCCAGCCCGCAGTTGTACAACGCCCCCACCGGACGCTCAAGTCATCATAGGTAATTTTGAATTCGAATCCGGTTAAATCAAAATCCGCCGCACCCTCTCCCACATTGTAGGTTTGTTTAGTTGGCAGACTAAGTATTTGTACCAACCTGATGGTACTGTTGCTAAACCGCGCGCTCACGACAGTATCGCCGGGCGGCATTTCGAATGTATAAGCCCCGTCATAAAGGGCGGTATCCGCCGTATTGATGCCGTTTAGCCGCGCCCAATCCGCTTCCTCCGCCGTCCAAATGCGCGGCCCATACTGTACGCCTTTTTGCGCGTCATAGTACTGAAAAGCAACGTCCTCAAACGTATCGGTGTAGGCCGCAGCATTGTGCCGCACATAAATGATATCGCCAAACCGCGCCGGCAACTGCCCGCCGCTCTCCCAGGCCGGGGCGGTAACGCTTGTTCTTGTACTCCCGTTTGTTAGAATAAGCGACTCGTTTTTGAGGGCGAAACTTGCGCTTATCTTAAAATCAAGCAATTCAAATTGCGCCTGCAAGGTAACATCTCCCGCCGGCATCTCAAATGTATCATCACTAACCGTTATAGGGCTCCCGTTACAAACAACGGTATACCCGGTAAGTTTAAATCCCTGACAAGGCTGAACAAACACTTTCACGCTCATAGCCTCATCAGCCAAAAACCGTGACGCGCTTATCGCGCCTGCGTCAACATGCCTGCCGCTTGCAAGTACCGCGCCGGCATGGTGCGAATTGATTTTATATGCGCCGGCAAGCCCGCCGGCCTCTACTATATCAAGCCACAGCCGCGCTTTTAGCGCCCCGCCCTGAACGCCGCCTTGATACACTATCCATACGCTTCTGGGACCCATCATTGTTGTACTAAAATTTTCAACCGTCAGGCTTGCTGCGGGAATCTCAACGGCGCTTCCGTCATAGCGCCGGGCCAAAACCTCAATCCCGTCAAGGTTCCATACAGGCTCGCCAAGTTCATAGGCTGTTTTATCGGGAGGCTTTATTATTTCCAGTGAAGCAAAGGTGTTGTTTGTATCCGCCATTTTTTGCAGCATACTGTCAATCGGAGGCATTTCACAAGCAAAAATGACTGCCACAGCGCAAAAAACAGCGGCTCTTTTCATATAAATAGTATAATAAGTTATGAGGCCAAAGGCAAATGTGGGTAGTGGGTAGTGGGTAGAGTTCAGGCCGGTATATCAAATTCTAACGAAGATATCAACGTTAGAACTGGTATACCGGCTCAAATTTCTACTCACTACTCACGCGCCAACGAAGTTGGCGACTCACTACCCACTATCTCAGCCTGGGCCAGTAGAAGGCCGAGCCTGATTTGCTAAGGCCGGCAAAGTCCCAGATGGCTGGATCCCAGCCTAGGCCGCCGGTCCATGTGGCGGCGCTTTTGAGGTTGGTTAGGGAAACGCCTTTGCCCCAGTGGGTGGTGCCCGCCTGGTCAGCACTGTCGTCGCTGTGGATTGATGCTGGCGTACCGTCCCCTAACAGCATACCGCTATTGGCTACGTTGTTGATAAAGGTTGCGCCGGAAGTATCCGTAGCCAAAAAAGCCGCAAAACGAGAATTAGCAAGCGAGCCCGTTCCCATCGCTGCTTCTTTGAGAAGCGCTTTTTCACCCACGGCGGCGCAATTTTGTAGCGTTAGGTTTATTCGAGTACTGGTCGCTCTAATAGCCCCTAAAAAACCGGCGGTGTAAACATAATTAGGTCCCGCACCCAGAGCGCCTCCTGTCGGCCCTTCAAACGCTACATTCCCTGAAGCATAACAGCGGTCAAAAAGAATGGTCGCCACGCCAGTGTACAGATTGTAAACAGCACCGACAAAACCTCCCAGCCCGGCTCTGTTGTTTGTATCGCCGGTAGAAGTATACGTAATATTACCGGTCGCATAGCAATCGGTGAAACTCACCGTGCGCGGTTCAGCAATCGCACCGTAAACATATCCTACAAAACCGCCTACATTGTTACCATCGGGATTGGAGATATTGCCGGTGGAACTGAAGCTAATGTTCACCTCTGAAGAGCATTGTTCAAGGGTAACCTGAGCATATCCTTTCATTTCCCCAAAAAATCCGCCTACCATACTATGGCCGCTCCTGTTTATGTTAAGATTGCCCTTTACTTTTATTTTCTTCAGTGTAATTGTTGAGGGACTATTGACAACGCCCAACACCCCTCCAAACCATAGCAAACTAGGACCATTCATATCTATCGGCTGGCTGCCCGGCGTACTTACTTCCAGCGTAAAGTTTTCCAGAGTTGCGCCATCCCCTAAACTAGAGAAAAGCCCGACTACCCTGCCGCCATACTCATTTGTGCCCGAATTCGCCGTCAGCACCAGCCCGCTTATCGTATAGCCGTTGCCAAAGAGGTGGCCGCTGTAGCCGGAGGGGCCTTTCCATGGCCTCGGAGTTCCGTCCGATTCGGTGAACCCTGCCAAATTGATATTGTTGGCGAGGCTGTAATTCGTGCTGGTATCAACCGGTATCGGATCACCGTTCCCATCCACGAGCGGATCGCCATTCACGTCTACGCCGCCCAGTTTCTCGAAAAAGTCCTTCGCGTCATAGATACGGTTACCCACATCGTCCGCCGTTATGGCAAGGGGGGTCAGGTTGAGAAGACTGCTGGCAGGTGTCTCCCAGCCCGATGCCGCTGACGGCTTGGAGGCGTTTATTGCGGTGGTGCTGGGGAAAATTGCCGTGCTCTCGTAGTAAACGCTGCTGACGACATCTACCAGCGTTATCAAAAACGACTCCGGCAGCCAACTCTCGTCTGCTTTAATATCCCATTCGACCAGCCCGCCGGCCTTCAGCGTTATATTCTCCGCAGAGATTACCGCCCCAGCCGCGTTACGCCCCGTTATTCCCGCTATCTGCTTGTCTGTCCCGCCATACTCCGCGGTGCCTTTCCATATTACGTCCTTCAGTTTGTACGAACCAAGTTGTATTGTCCATGTCCTGTTAGCCTGCCCGTCTCCCTGTGTTACCGTTATTTCCAGATTCTTGTAAACATTCTGGTCGGTTCCGGTCGGAAACTGAACCTTGCCGGTCAATATCTTGTCGGTACTCAACGTCGAGGTATTGGGCGCCGGATTGCCATCAAGTTTCGCCGTTATCGTAACGCCGGATGCCTTCGACTGTGCCTGCGCTTTCCACGCAAGCCATTGCCCGCTAGAGTTTTCCGGTGACACCGAGTAAGTCAGCCGTTCCTTGTCAAACTGCTGTATAAGCTGCTCACCGGTGTTCAGCGTCTCACCACGCCAAGCCTGCAGGTTCATAAGGTTAGGATTTGTATCCCCCTCCTCCTGCGGCACAAACATCGTTACGGCGTAGTTTACATATTCATTCAAAGGCGTAACCAGTTTGAAGGTTACCCCAACCTGAGCCTCACTGGTGGTCGCCCGGTCTATCGTGTATTCCAGCAGATTCGGGTCGGCTCCGGGGGCAGGGTCGGGCTGCCGCACCAGTTGCCGGTACACTTCCAGGGTATACCCGCTCTTTTTTCTTACCGTAAACTTTACACCCGCGCCGGTTCGGCCGACATTGTAAACGCCATAACTTACCATCCCGGGATCAAAAGCCGGGTCAAGAAGGAACGGGTCCGCGGTGGGAATTGCCTGCGTCCCTTCCACCGCCAAACTTTCCAGTTCCAGCGGCTTTCCCTTCAAGTCGAACGTGTAGACCCGCTTCTGTGAGACATCGCCGGCCTTGTACACCTCGGCCATTATCATCGTTGACTTCGTCAAATCCTTGCCCGATGGCGCTTCCACGCCCGTCAAATGCGCCGTATGCTGCCCGTCCCCGTTAGGCAG
>JAIRPM010000168.1 GCA_031257075.1 Spirochaetaceae bacterium | reverse complement strand
TGGCTTGTGAGCATGTTTTCAAGCGCGAGAATTTCCGCATGCGATTCGGTGTCAATTTTGGTGAGTTCCTGTTTGAGCGAACCGGTGAGCGCAAGCGTTTCTTCACGTGTATCGCCGCATAGCGTTTCAAAAGCGAGAGCTGTTTCATCGCGTAATTTTGCCCAAGCGTCAATTTTTTCCGCCGTATCTTTAGCGCAGGCGGCGGCGGTGTTTTCAAACTCGCTTTTAAGCGAATCCGTTTTTGCCTGTAGTTCGGCCGTAAGCACGGCGAGTTTTTCGGTTATACCGCGTTCTATACTGCCGGCTTGCTCTTCCAATTCATGGCTGAGCGCGGTAAGTTTTTCATCTATACCGTCTTCTATATTACCGGCCTGCTCTTCCAGTTCGCGGTTGAGGGCGGTAAATTTTTCATCTATGCCGCGTTCTATGCCGCCGGTCTGTTCTTCCAGTTCGCGGTTGAGGGCAGTAAATTTTTCATCCATACCGTGTTCTATGCTGCCGGTCTGTTCTTCCAGTTCGCGGTTGAGGGCGGCAAGTTTTTCACCCGTCATTTTTTCAAACATGCTGATTTTCGCGTCAATGTTGCCTATAATGCTGTCGATTTTTCCGCTGCTCCCTTCGGCAAGGCGGGCGATTTCGTTTTCGATGCGTTCTTTTTCTCCGTTCAACTGCGCCGCTTCATTTGACAACAGTTCATTCAGCGCGTTCATCTGTGTATCCCAGCGGCGTTTTAGTTCTTCCTGCCCGTCATGTAAATTTTCAGCAGTACTTTGCAGCGTATTTGTTTCGTTTTCTATATAATCTGACAAACTTGCAATTTTGTTGTTTGATTCGGCGCGGAGTTTTTCTGTTTCATCTTGAATGTATTTTGATATATCAAGAATTTTGACATTTGATTCAGAAAGCATATCATCAATTTTTCGTGACAGTTCTTTTTTGACACTTGATGCATGTTCTTCTGTTTCATGTACAATTTTTTGATATATATCGTTTTCGATAATTCCGCTGCGCTCGCGGGCTTTTTCCGCGACATTATTAAGCAGCGCTGTTATAGCCCGCATGCCAGACGCGGCTTTTTCCTCATGTTCTGCCCCTGCCTTTTCGATTTTTGCGCATTGTTCCTGAATGTTTTTTTCGATAATTTCACGATGTTCAGCCACCTGCCGTTCTGCCATTTTCGCGCTTATTTCCAATTCGTTCACGCTGTAGCGCACCGGCTCCAAAATAGCGGCGGCGTTTTTTTCGATAGATGCTGCCGCTTTTTCTACCGTATCGCTGACATTGTTTTCGATGCGCTCGCGCATCGCGGCAATGCTGCCTTCCAGATTTTGTATATTTTTTTTTACAACATTGATTTTTAAGTTTACATCGTCTACAAACGCGCTTTCCTGTTCTACGCGCAAAAGATTTTCCTGTACGCGGGCGCTTTGGCTGTCAAGTTCTTTGAGCAGCGCAGTGTAATTTTGGAGATGCTCGTTGATGCTTTCTATCTGCTGTTCGCGTTCCCGCAGCGCGGTAAGGCCGGCGTCAATATTTGATTTAAGCGCCTTTGCCGCGTTTGTATGCACGCCAAGGTCAAGCCCGTAATCTTTTATATCGCGGCGGAGCGAAGCGGCGTAGTCGCTTAGTTCTTCTTTTATTTTGGTTTTAAACTGCTCGCCGTATTCACGGGCGCGGGCTAAATTGCGGTTTCTCCGGTCAAGCCAGCGCAGAAGAATAAAAGAGAATAAAACAATGAGGAGGGTAATAAAGTTGCCCGGTGAAAAAATCACGGCTTTATCCTAGCACATATTCGCGTAATTGACGATAGGCTTTGAATACAAAATCGGGCGCGGCTGCCGGCGGAAAACGGCGCGGCCGGGCGCTTATAAGCGCGGTTTTCATACCGCATCGTTTTGCGCCGGCAATGTCGCAAACAAGGCTGTTCCCCACAAAAAGGATACGTTCCGCCGGAACGTCGAGCCTGCGCTGAAGTTCAAGAAAGGAAACGGAACCGGGCTTCAACATTCCCAGTTCTTCCGAACAGAGTTCCACATCCCACAGGCCGTTTATAGTCAAGTTTTCCAATTTGCGCCCCAGGGGGAAATCAGACAAGACGGCGGTTTTTATTCCCGCGGCGCGTAACGCGCGCACCGTCTCCAGCACTCCGGGGAATAGTTTTACTTTTTTGAACAGCCCTTCCCAGTACTCATAAATCAATTTTTGGGTCATAAGGCGTGTTTCTTCCGGTTTTTTGCCCAGAATCCGTGCCATAACAGAGGATTGGAGCGCGTAAAAGTCAACAGCGCCCGTATCGGGAGAAGAGCCGTTCTGTTTACGGATAAGTTTACGGGCTTGGCCGAAAGCGGCGAGAAGCCGCCCATGCCTGAGTACAAAAGGGCAGAGCCTTAGATAAAAGCGGTAATTGGGATAGAGCGTTCCGTCAATGTCAAAGGCTACCGCGTCCAAAACGTTGGGCATGTGTTAAGTATACCATGAGCGGCGTTTAATGGACAGTGAGCAGTTCCGGCGGTGGGAAAAATGCCCGGGAATAACGGGTAGTGGATAGAGGCCGGTACGAGGGAGTAGTATGAACTAATGAGGTGCCGTATTAAAAATTGGCCGGCGTTATTAGTTGCCGCGCTGCTTGCCGACTGTAGTTCGGCAGGGCAGCCGCAGCCGCGTGAAGACATATCTCCGGCCGTGTTGTACGCGTTTCGGGAAGAAACGGCGGGCGGGGAATATCAAATTCTTGACTATCAAGGAAAGAACCGAGGGCTACCGGCACCATGGTGGGCGGAGCCGTATCTGCGCGGCGGGACGGCCGCTGTGGAAACCTTGAGTGAGGGAAACAAAGATGCCCGTGATTTTGCCGGAAAGTATATTTTTATTTCATTGCAAAAAAGTTCAAATTTAAGCGCTATTTTGCAGTGGAAAAATTTTCAGACAAAACCCGATTTTTCCACGATGATTTTCCCGCGCATATACCGCCGCATTATACGGGGAATTAGCGCAAGCCCTGAACAGTACTACGGCGCGTTTTTCCCGGCCGTGCTTAAAACAATGGCCGATGCCGATTGGAATGAGGCGGCGCTTGCCGATTCGCTTTGGCTTATCATACGCCTGCCTACGCAGGATATGGCGGAATCCGGCGTAACAAACATAGTACTAAGCCTTGCCGTTATCGACAAACAAATTTTTGAGCGTAAAGTGAATCAACTTCTCGACCATATAAAAATAGACGGCAAACTAAACCGTGAGCAGCGTTCCGCGGTCAAGCGCTTAAAATCGAATTTTTTTGATAATTTTTGACAGCGCCGCCGCAAGATGCGCTGTTTGGATTATAAGTGCGCATCGTCCAGAATAATTACATCGACACGGCGGTTGTTGGCGCGGCCTTCCGGGGTGTCATCGCTGCTTACCGGCGCTGTATCGGCAAAACCGGCTACTTGAAAACGTTTTTCTTCTACCCCTACGCCGAGCATATATTTGAGTACGGCAATGGAACGCGCTGTTGAAAGTTCCCAGTTCGATTCCCACGGGCCGGCGGGGTCTATAGGCGTGGTATCTGTATGGCCTTCGACACGGAACTTGCGCCCGGCAACTTCCGGTGAATTGAGAAGAGCGCCCAATCTGAGCAGGATATCCCGCGTTGATTCGATATTGATAACAGCGCTTGCCGGTTCGAAAAAGGCATCGGAAGCAAGGCTTATGATGATGCCGCGCTCGTCCGAGGTAACGCTTATTTTTTTTGATTTGATTTCCGGCGTAAAAAGGCTTACCGCTTTTTTGAGGGCGGTGCCGAGCGATTTGCCTTTGTCGGTGGAAGGCAGCGAGAGGATGTTGTTGCCCATTTCGGCAAGCCGGCCGATAGACAGCGTATTACCGCCCGCCTGCGCTCCCATGCCCCGCGCCAGAAAAGATACGCTTATCTGCGATACCGTACTCGGCGTAACTTCGTCAGGATTAAACATGATAGCGAAAAAGCAAAGTACGAGCGTAACCATATCCGAGTATGTGGTAAGCCATTCTTGACCGCTCGGACCGCCGCCGCCGCCTTTCTTCTTTTTCTTTTTGCCCATTTCATATATAATATCGGAAACTGAGAGTTAATAATGTACCCACAAAGGCTTTTTTATGAAGCCGTACCGCTTTTTTCTATTTTCTTTGCCCTTGTTCTTCTTGTTATAACGCTGGCCGTGCGCAGAGAAATTGTTGTAGTAAATGATAAATATTTTTCCACTATGTATGGAGAAAAGCGTGAGAAAGCGCAGGCGTTGGAAAATTCGATTAAAACGCTGCGGCGTGTCCGAATTTTTTATGTTGATGATTCCGAAAATAACGACATAATTGCCCAAACTATTACGGAACGGTTTGAGAACCCTTTTTGCGTTATTTTTCCGTACCGTTACGCGCAGGCGGCGGTTTTATACGCGGACGCTAATGAGCGCATAAGTACGCTTATTTTATCAGAGCGGAATTTATCCCGTCCTGTTACCGGAAAAGCGCTCTATGTGCCGCCTTCGACGGAGGCTGACTATTACCGGGCTGCCCGTATCGCCGGGCAGCTTGCCCGGGAACCGCAAACAAAGGCTGAAACTGAGGAAGCCGCGCAAACCGTTGTTGTCATTACGGGGGAAAGTTTAACGGATGACCAAAAAAACGCTGTTGAAAACGGCCTTCGGGACTCGCGCTGGGCGGGAAACTACAGTGTGATAAGCCTTACCAGCGGAATCTCTTCGGAGAATGCCGCGGCAATGGTGTTGATAAGTTCGGCCGGCTCTTTTGTTCAAATGACGAGGGAAACGCCATGCGTTATTTTTAGCGCGGCCCCCCAGTACCTATTTCCCGCTTTTATCAAAGCCGCTGTCGATGATTCTGTATGGAGTTTGATGCCGGGCTTAGTAAAACAGGCGGGGCAGCCGCCTGCGGTTTTGGAAAGTTCCGGCGAAAAAACCGGGCATCCCGTTCCCGCCGCTATAAAAATTTTCCCGTTCCGCCAACTTCCTTGGCGGCTTTTTCTTGCCTTGTTGTTGAACTATTCGTTCTAAAAGGGCAAGGGCGACGCTGATTACATTGACTCTAATCAGTGTCGCTCAAGATATGCCGGGGATGAGATTCGAACTCACACCCCATTACTGGGAGGGGATTTTAAGTCCCCGGTGTCTACCATTCCACCACCCCGGCTTAGGAAACAGCCGCAATTGAGCGTTCTATCTTTCCTTATCCAACTATATCATAGTTTTCTATTTATAGTATAGACTTATGTCAATATGAATTGCGATTACACTGGTTTTACCGATACGCATGCGCATTTAAGTTATCTTAAGGATAGGGGAGTTCCTCTCGAAGGATTACCGGAGGCGCTTGCCGGGGGCGGTTTTGGTTTTATTCTTGATATTGGCACCGATGCGGGAGATATTGAGGGGCGGATAGCCACGCTTTCCCGTTATCCTAATGTGCGTTTTGCGACGGGGGTTTGGCCGTATAGCGGCCAAATTTGCCGCATACAGGAAAATGCCGATGCTTTGGAGAAAAATCTTACGTCCGCGCCGCCCGGCCTCATTGTGGCTATCGGCGAATGCGGTTTTGATTTCCGCGAGAATCCGCAAGAGCCGGCCGAAGAAACCGCTTTTTTGGAGATGCAATTGACTCTGGCCCAAAAATATTCGCTGCCCATTATCATTCATTCGAGGGAAGCGCCGCGGCGGACATTGGAAACACTGCGCCGCTTTCCGGCGGTGCGCGGCGTTATTCATTGTTTTTCGTATACAAAAGAAGAAGCGCGGCTTTTCCTTGATATGGGATACTATATTTCTTTTGCCGGTAACCTGACATTCAAAAACGCGCAGCCCTTGCGCGAAGCATGCGCTATGGTGAGTGCCGGCCGTCTCCTTCTGGAAACCGACAGCCCTTTTCTTGCCCCGGCACCATGGCGCGGAAAACCCTGCCATCCCGGTATGATTGCGGAAACATACCGTCTTGCGGCGGAACTTCGCGGAATAAGCCTTGACAACCTAAAAACACTGATTTCCGCCAATGCCCGCGCCCTCTTTGCGTTAGACTAAAGAAGCACTGATTAGAGTCAATGCGGATTTTTGTAAAGCAAAAGTCCGAAATCAGCGCCGCCCTAAGAATAGGGCGGCGCGTTTCTGCGGATGACGCGGGCTATATCGAGAAGCATGCCGCGGCTGTGCGAGTCCATGCCGGTAGAAATGGAGACAAGTTCGCGTGTATGAAGGTCAAGAGATAAAATAGTTTTCGGCAGCGTCGTTTCTTCGCCGGTAACAAGATACTCTACAGAGACACCCAGCGCGGCGGCGATTTTGCATGCTGCTGCGGCGGAGGGGTTTGACCCATTTTCCATAAGATATTTGTCCAGCGCTTTCTTTTTTATTCCTGATTTTACGGCGAGTTCCCTTACCAAAAGCCCGCTAAAATTCAGTTCGGTTTTTAAGTTTTCTCTAAAACCCATACTTATTAAATACTAAAATTGGGGGATACCGCTTGACTTGTTTCTACCACAGGGGATATGCTTACATTATATTACCCTTATAGCAGAAATATAAAATTGAAAATTCGACATATAGGGCAAAATTTCTGATATCGGGGCTGCCAAACCATAGGAGGAATAAAATGGCAAACAAGAAGGTTTTGATGGGGGTATGCGTTTTCTGTATATCCGTAATGGGCGCTTTTGCACAGGATGCGGCTGGCGGCGGGAGGCCGCGCCCCTATCTTGAATTGCGCGGCGGTCCGACTTTGCAAGCGGGCGCGGATTTTGTCAAAGGGTCAAGTTATTGGCAACTCGAAAAAGAAGGGGGAGATAAGGGAAAGTATGTTGACAAGCCCATAGACGCAATATCGCCCAACCTTGCGTTTGCCATTCCCATCGAAGGCAAATTTCACATTGCTATGGCGCCGCCTTCCGGCAAATTCGGCGGGCTCGAAATGACATTTCCGTTCACATTTACCTACGCATTGCCGTACACAGGCGGAACGGGGCTTAACATTAACAGCCTGAGCGGCTCGGTCGGCGTTTGGTTTGAAATCATCGTTAATTTTTGAGCGGCATACCGGCAAATGAAAACACGAGTTCTCATCTTTTTTCCGGCAGTGTTTCTTGCCGGCTGCGCCTCGATGAAAGCCGCGAATGACTTAAATATACTGCCGGAAAACGTGGCGCGAGGCGACCCGGACAATCCATTAAAAGTAAAAGAATACCTACAGACCGTTTTAGCTTCACCGGACGGGCGCGAGGTTAAGGCGTACGAACGAAAGGCGTATTCGGTAACAACCAAAAAGAATATTTTTGTATCGCATAGTTTTTATGTCTTCTATAAAGATAAAAAAATGGAACATACGCTTGTTTTTACCGCTACGCCCAAAGGCTCTAAACTAAACGGAACATGGATGCTGGACGCTTATTCCGATGTGGAATCGTACAATCTCTTTTTAGAGTCATCCTCTGGAAATCCGTGGGAAGTTGTAGAACATCACAGCCGTAAAGGCGGCGCGTCCTTGAATCTTTTGCGCACAACACAAAGCATTTTAGACAGGCTGAATAAAAGGTATACCTTTTTTGGTCCTGCCAGCGTAAGAGATTTGCCGTGGTATCATCATTTGTGGATGGCGCTGGTGCCGCCGCCAATTCTGACTTGGCTGCCCATGCTTATATTAGGCATACATACCGATAACTGTACTTCCGCAGTACTCGAAACTATGGTATGGGAATAGCGCGCCGTCATTCCGGGGAAAGCGTTAATTCTCTATAAAGTTTGCAGCCATGCGCGTAATTTGTCGGTACGTTCCTTTGCCTGCGTTAATTTTTCGCGTTCCTGCGCGACCAGTTCCGGCGGCGCGTTCTGAACAAACTTTTCGTTGGCAAGTTTTGCCTCTAAGCCGGCTATGTACTTGGTGTCCTTCTCCGCTTCCTTGGTGAATTT
>JAIRPM010000015.1 GCA_031257075.1 Spirochaetaceae bacterium | reverse complement strand
GTAGACTACAACTACCTTAACGAACACAAGAACGACCCGGACGGAAAACTAATCCTTGTAACGGCTATTACGCCGACTCCGGCGGGCGAAGGCAAAACAACAACCACCGTCGGCGTGTCTGACGGCCTTGCCAAAATTGGCAAAAAGGTTATTGTAGCGCTTCGTGAGCCTTCCCTTGGCCCTGTATTCGGCGTAAAGGGCGGCGCGGCCGGCGGCGGCTGGGCGCAGGTTATTCCGATGGAAGACATCAACCTGCACTTTACAGGCGACTTCCACGCGATTGGCGCGGCAAACAACCTGCTTGCCGCAATGATTGACAACCACATCTATCAGGGAAACAAACTCAACCTTGACCCGCGCAAGATTATCTGGCGCCGCTGCGTCGACATGAACGACCGCCAGCTCCGCTTTATTGTTGACGGGCTTGGCGGCAAAGCCAACGGCGCTTCCCGTGAAGACGGCTACGACATCACCGTTGCGTCCGAAGTTATGGCGGTGCTATGCCTTTCATCAAACATTGACGACCTCAAGGCGCGGCTTGCCCGCATCATCGTAGGTTATACATACGGCAAACAGTCGGACGGCAGCGAAAAACCGGTTACCGCCGGTCAGCTAAACGCGCAGGGCGCTATGGCGGCGCTCCTTAAAGACGCGCTTAAACCAAACCTCGTGCAGACGCTCGAAGGCACTCCGGCGTTTATCCACGGCGGCCCCTTCGCCAACATCGCGCACGGCTGTAACTCGATTATGGCTACCCGCCTGGCGCTCAAACTCGCCGGCAAAGAGGGCTATGTGGTTACAGAAGGCGGCTTCGGCGGCGACCTGGGCGCGGAAAAATTCCTCGACATCAAATGCCGTTTCGCGGGGCTTAAACCCAGCGCGGTGGTCATCGTTGCCACAGTACGCGCGCTTAAATCCCACGGCGGAGTCGCAAAAGCCGACCTTGGCAAGGAAAACCTTTCGGCGCTCGAAAAAGGCCTGCCAAACCTGCTTCAGCACGTTGACAACATGAAAAACGTGTTCAAACTGCCCTGCGTGGTGGCGATAAACGCCTTCCCGCTGGATACCAAAGCGGAACTCGACCTTGTTGAAAAGAAGTGCAAGGAACTCGGCGTCAACGTAGCGCTTTCCGAAGTATGGGCAAAAGGCGGCGAAGGCGGCAAGGCGCTCGCTCAGGAAGTGGTAAAACTCTGCGAACAGCCGAATCAATTTACATTCTCTTACGACGAAAAATCGTCAATTAAAGAAAAAATTGAAGCGATTGCAAAGCGGATTTACCGCGCAGACGGCGTAGACTTCCAGACAAACGCGCAAAAACAAATTGCGCAATTGGAAAAACTCGGCCTCGACAAAGTGCCAATTTGTATGGCAAAAACGCAATACAGTTTTTCGGACAATCCCGACCTCAAGGGCGCGCCGAAGGGCTGGCGGCTTACCGTCCGCAACATCAAGATTTCAGCCGGCGCGGGCTTTATCGTAGCGCTTACCGGCGAAATTATGACGATGCCCGGACTTCCGCCTGTACCTTCCGCCGAAAAGATTGACGTGGACAACACCGGCAAAATTTCCGGCTTGTTCTAGGCGAATTCGCTGGCGGCAGCGAAAGAACGGTGCCGGCGAATCAACCGGCACCGCACAAGCGCGGGGGCAATCATTACAGCCCCCGCGCTTTTTTTATGAAATTGAGTAGAATTCATAGTATGAAACACAGTGATTTTCTGACAGGAATAGCGGCGCTGGCATGTGGGTTGCTTTTTGCCGGCTGCGGCGATGACTTCGTTGACGTAGACACGGCACGGCTGGAACCGACAAGAATACGAGGGCTGGAAACGGACTTTCCTGTGCCTTCGGGAACATGGCCTCCTAACGAACTTATCGAGATACGGTTTCCTGCCACTATGAATACGCCTGGGTTGAACGGGCTCAATGGCGAAGGAACGGTAATCGAAACAAAATGGTCAAAACTGGAAAAAGACATTGTGTATGAGGTAAACAAGTTCCGGCAAAATCCTGTTCAATGGTGTCAGGAAAACGGTTTGCCAATGTTGGACGGGCTCTCACTGGAAGCGGAATTTTACTCAGGCGGACCGCGAACCGGCAATTATAATTTCCCGGCGCAGATTGTTTATCCTTCAAGCGGGCTGCATAAGGCGGCTCTGCATCAGACGGCTCGCGGTGTTATGGCGCACAGTGATGCCAGCCGTGTCCAGTGTTATGTTAATTATTCCGGCTGGGGAGAAAATGTCGGCACATACAGCGGCATGACGGGTCAGGCAAGCAGCAGTAGCGCATCTCCGGCGGCAAAAATAGTCAACGAATTTATCCGCGACCGCAACGTTTCGGATAAAGGGCACCGCATAAACATAGCGAACCCCGCTTGGGACAGAATCGGCGTTGGCTGTTACAAAAATATCGTTGTAATGCAATTCGGGTATGGCATTAGCGACAAATAAAGTTACCTCATAGAAAACAAAATACTATAGATTTTACAAAGCAGCCTTGGGATTAATGCGCGGTTCATCCGCGTTGCCCGCGCCATCCGTCGGCAAAAACTGCAACTCTTTTTGAAATTGTATGTCTAAAAAGAGAATATGTTGCTTAAAAAATTTGCGGATTTGCCGGAGATGACTCCGGCCGGCGGTGTTTTGTATGAAGAATTGAGGAAAGGTTTTGCAATTCGTGTGCCGGAACGCTTCAATTTTGTTCATGATGTTGTTGATGTCTATGCGAGGGCGGAACCGTTCCGCCGCGCACTTGTCTGGTGCGATGACGCAGGGAATGAAAAAGTATTCAATTTTGCGGATATAGCGGCGGAATCGGCACGAACAGCCAATTTTCTTTTGGCGCTCGGCATAAAAAAAGGTGATGCGGTTATGCTCATCTTGCGCCGGCGCTACGAATTTTGGTTTTTTTTGCTGGCGCTGCATAGGCTTGGCGCTGTAGCCGTACCGGCAACCAATATGCTGCTGGCCGAAGACATAGCCTACCGCGCAAATATGGCGGGGATAAAAGCAATTATTACTTTGGAAGATGAAGCGTTGCAAGGCGAGGTCGAAAAGGCGCTCCCGCAAAGTGCCGGAGTATGCGCGCTCGTTACGGTAGGGAAACCGCGTTCCGGCTGGCTCTGCTTTACTCAAGGCGGCGTAACGCAGGATGGCACCATAATTCAAGGCTATGCCGCATATTCCAATGTTATGGAAACAGCCGCTGAAAATACGGCAGGGAGCAACAGCGATACAATGCTGCTCTATTTTACTTCGGGAACTTCGGGTCATCCCAAAATGGTAGCGCATAATTTTACCTATCCGCTGGGGCATATCGTAACAGCAAAATACTGGCAGAATGTTATTGACGGCGGCTTGCATTTAACGGTCGCCGAAACCGGTTGGGCAAAGGCGATGTGGGGTAAGATTTATGGGCAATGGCTTTGCGGCAGCGCGGTGTTTGCCTACGATATGATTACGTTCAAGCCCGCGCTGCTCCTCGAAAAAATGGCGCGCTATTCCGTTACCACATTCTGCGCTCCTCCTACGGTTTACCGTTACCTTAGCCGGCAGAATCTGGCGGCGTTTGATTTGTCGGCTTTGAAGCATTGCACCACGGCGGGCGAAGCGCTGGAACCTCTGCTTGCAAAAAAATGGCTGGATCTTACCGGCCTTGTCATTTATGAAGGGTTCGGGCAGACCGAGACAACGCTTCTCGCAGGGACTTTTGCCGGGATGGAAGCGCGGCATGGCTCGATGGGGAAGCCCGCGCCCGGTTATGAAATAGATATCACCGATAACGACGGGAACAGTTGCGGCTGTGACATGCCCGGTGAAATCGTTCTCCGTCTTGAAAACGGGCGGCCTTTTGGGATGTTTGCGGGCTATTATAAAGATGAAGCGTTAACCAGCGCCACTTTTAACGGTAATCTTTACCGTACAGGCGACATTGCGCAGCGCGACAAGGACGGCTATCTGTGGTTTTTGGGGCGTAAAGACGATATGATAAAAAGCGCCGGTTACAGGATAAGCCCGTTTGAGGTTGAAAGCGTACTTGTGAAACATCCGGCGGTGCTGGAATGCGCAGTAACCGGTGTAGCCTGTCCAAAACGCGGACAAGCAGTAAAGGCTACGATTGTGCTTACCACAGGCTGGGAACCGAACCCCGCTCTGTCCCGCGAATTGCAGGAATTTGTTAAAAAGCAAACAGCGCCTTACAAATTCCCGCGTATTATCGAATTCGCCGATTCTCTTCCTAAAACGATAAGCGGGAAAATACGCCGGGCGGCAATTCGCGCCGTAGATAAACTTACCGCAGCGGTGACAAAAGCCTAAAAGCCGCCTGCCAATCAAACAGAAGCGAGGCAGGCTTTCGGCCGAAAGTCCGGCCCTGATACCGGCCGTTCCCGGTTTTGCGCACCGCGCTTTGACATTGCTGTTTGTTCGCGCTATACTGGCAGCATGGAGCATTACAAACGTACCCATACTTGCGGTGAATTGCGGGAAGCGGATGAGGGAAAGTCCGCTGTATTGAACGGCTGGGTAGACCGTGTCAGAAATTTGGGCGGTATTTTTTTCATCAGCCTGCGCGACCGTTATGGTATAACACAGGTTGTTGTAGACGAGGATTCCGGAGCAGAGGCGCTGGCGCAAGCGGCGGAATTGCATAATGAATACTGCATTGCGGCGGCCGGTACAGTTCGTGCGCGCCCGGAAGGAATGCGTAACGCGGAAATTGCCACAGGCGGCATAGAACTCTATGCGAATGCGCTTTCTATTCTGAACCGTTGCGCCCCATTGCCTTTCCAACTGGGCGAAGAATCTCCTGCAAAGGAAGAACTCCGTCTTAGATACCGCTACCTTGATTTGCGCCAGCCACGGATGCAGCGCCTTATCAAACTACGCAACGATGTAAGTTTTGCTACGCGGGAATTTATGGAAGCGGAAGGCTTTCTTGAAATCGAAACACCTACCCTTATTAAGTCTACACCGGAAGGAGCGCGGGATTATCTTGTTCCCTCACGCCTTTCTCCCGGTCATTTTTACGCCCTCCCTCAGTCGCCGCAATTGTACAAACAACTCCTTATGGCCGCCGGTTTTGACAAATATTTTCAGATAGCCCGCTGTTATCGCGATGAAGATGCGCGCGGTGACCGCCAGCCCGAATTCACCCAGATTGACATTGAAATGAGTTTTGTTAGCCGTAACGATGTCTTAACGCTTACCGAACGGCTTATGGGCTATATTTTCAAAAAAACACTGGGGCTGGAACTGCCGGCTGTTTTCCGCAGACTGACTTATGCAGAATCCATCGACACGTATGGCACCGACAAACCTGACCTTCGTTTTGAACTGCCTCTACGGGATTTCAACTCTTTTGCGGCGGAAAGCGGCTTTCGTGCCTTTACTACGGCGCTGGAAGCAGGCGGTACGGTAAAAGCGCTTACTGTACCGGGCGGCGCGGCGTTTTCGCGGAAGCAGATTGAGGAATTGGAAGCGCATGCTATGATTTACAAGGCCAAAGGCTTGGCATGGATGAAAGCAGGGGCAGACGAAAACGGAACGCTTAAACTAGAGGGCGGTGCCGCAAAATTTTTTGATACGAAGGCGGACAACATTTGCAAGGCGCTGGATGCAAAACCGGGCGACATTATCCTTATGTGCACCGATAGCAACAGGCAAACGGCTTGTGTAAGCCTCGGTGCGGTGCGCTCTAAACTTGGCAAAGATTTATATCTCACGGCAGACAACGGCGCGGCACAACGGTTTGAATTTGTTTGGGTGGTGGATTTTCCGCTCTTTGAATGGAACAGTGACGAAAACCGCTGGGAAGCGGCGCACCACCTCTTTAGTTACCCGCAAGAGCGCTTTCATGCGTCAATGGAAAGCGAGCCCGGCGCGGTACTAGGCGACCTCTACGACCTTGTTCTCAATGGCTATGAATTGGCATCGGGTTCCATCCGTATTCATGACCCGGAATTACAAAAACGGGTTTTTGCCATTGCGGGGTTTTCTGACAAAGAAGCCGAAGAGCGTTTCGGTTTTTTGACCGGTGCTTTTAAGTATGGCGCTCCGCCGCATGGCGGCATCGCCCCCGGCCTTGACCGGCTCGTTATGCTGATGGCAGGCGAGACTTCGATAAAAGAAGTTATCGCGTTTCCTAAAAACAGTTTTGCCGAAGGGCTTATGGACGGCTGCCCCGCCCGCGTTAATGAGAAGCAACTTGCCGAACTGTATCTACGGACGCAAACGCCGCCTGGTACTCATTAGCCTGTGCCGCCTGCGGTTATTACTGAACCGGCGGCTTTGTACAGGCGCTCATTGATAGCATTTCCAAGACCATTTGCGGGAGCGCATTCCGCATAAATGAAGGCATATTTCAAGGCATCGATTAAGTGCAGCGTATCAAAGAGGCGCGCGGCGGCGGCGGATGTATTGTCCGTAGAACAAAGCGCAAACAGATTTTCAGCAGAAGGTGCCCCATGCCGTTCCCTATACTCGCGGCGCGATAATTCGGAATAAAAAAGATAAGCCGCATTTGTATTCCACTGAACTTTTTGAATTTCTCTGGGGGTATACAGATAGAGTTTGGTAAGTGGCGCATAGTGGCTTAACAAACAGCCCGGCGATGCGTTCCCCAGAGAAAGAGAGGCTGCTACCGGGCCTATGAGCGCTTCTATTTGTTCTACGCTTGTCCCCCCATGCCGCAGTATACGAGGGCTATCGCCGCATATATCCAGTACAGTCGATTCGATACCGAATTCTGTTTTGCCGCCGTCAAGGATAATGTCAATTTTGCCGTTCAACTGTTCCGCGACATGCTCTGCCCGCGTAGGGCTTAAATACCCGAAAGGGTTAGCGCTGGGGGCTGCAACCGCCGGCGGGCCGGCTTGTATCAGTTGCCGCGCAACCGGATGCGCCGGAAAACGCACCGCAACGGTATTAAGCCCGCCGCTGACAAGGCCGGGCACTTCCGGCCGTTTCGGCACAATCAGTGTAAGCGGGCCGGGCCACAGATTTTCAATTAGTTTTTGCATTATTACACGATTTTGGGGGCTTACAAGGGCAAGATTAGATATTTTTTCCAATGCGCCATAAGCGGCAATGTGAACGATGAGCGGGTCAAAAGAGGGGCGGTTTTTTACTTCAAATACACATGCCAGGGCAGCCGGATTAAAAGCGTCCGCGCCCAGCCCGTATACGGTTTCTGTCGGGAAAGCGACAAGCCGGCCTTCGGTGATAGCTGCCGCCGCCGCCGCAATGTTTTCAACGGTTGCCGGCATGATACGGGTAATTCCAGCGCCGCTATCTTTTTGAGGCATATTTCTGGTAGGCAAGGCGTTCGCCGAATCCATGAGTGTCAATAATACCGCAATAAGCAAAGTCGAGTTTTGCCAGCAAATTCCGCATCGGCCGGTTGTCCCGGTGTGTATCAATGCGGAGATTGCCGCATTGTTCAAATGCCCAGTCAAGGCAGAACGCGCCTGCGCCTTTATAGGCGCGTGAAGCGGCGATACGATGTACAACACCGTAAGGTTCGCTGTTAAGCCAGCGGCCATGGTAAATTATTTTGTACGTGGGGTCTTCGCCGGTTAAAAATGCGAATACAGCGCATATATCCTGCGGCGTACCGGCGGCACATTCACAAACAAACCCGCAGCCTTCGCGTATATCGGCACGCACCAGTTCTTCCGGCGGATGAAATGTACCCCATTGTTCGGGATTGCCATTTCCACGCATAAACACGCGCGCATCTTCATAAAGGCGCATTATCGCGGCAAAATCTGTTTCCACCGCCTGCCGGATGCTAAACCGGTTCATATCTTATGATATCACGGCGGCGCGGAGTCAACAAGACTGCTTCCCTAGAATTTTTGAGGTTTGTTGTCTTTCCATATAGGAATGATGCCAAAAGCGCCCATCAGCGTAAGATATGAAAACATAAAAGGCATAAAAACGATTTCGGGAATGTAAGCAAACCGGCTTTTTGGTATATTTTTTCCAAAAAGAAGGAGCGCGCAAAGATTCATCAGGAGGATGACAACCAAGGGGCCGGCGGACGCGAGAAGAAGCGGGGGTTTCCAAAAAAGGCCGGCGGGCAACGCAAGCAAGCCGGTAAAAACCGTCCACATCAGATAAGCATAACTAAAGCGGGTGCGAAAGTCGCGGCTAAAGAGAGCGCCGTTATTCCAGCGCAGGGTTTGGTTGGTGAGCGCCTGCCATGACGTTTCACTTTCCGTGAATACAAACAGGTGAGGCAAGGGGGCGGCTTCCACCGTATAGCAGGTTTTGGCGCGGATATGCGATATAAGCGCCGCATCCTCAGTGAGCGACCATGGAACCATAGCGTATCCCCCAGCCTCATCGAGTGCGGCTTTGCGGAGCATTAGGTTGTTGCCAAAACCGCAAAAACCAGCGCCAAAGCCGGTTGTACCTACAAGGTAGACACAGCGCACCGCATGGTCCAGGCATTGATAGCGCGACAAAAACGTATTGCCTATGCTTTTTTTGAAGACGGGCGCGATAATTATCCCGCAGCGTTCATTGGCGGTCATAAGCCGCATCATGCAGACTATCCATTCGGTTGATACCGTACAGTCCGCATCCGTGAACAGCAGGAATTCCCCCTGTGCTTCCGCTATCCCTTTGGCAAGAGCAAATTGTTTGTGGTTCGGCCCCGGATTTCCAGTTAAATTGATAATGAGTGCCCGCTGCCCCCGCGCTTGTATTTTTCCCATAAAACTTTCCAGCAGCGCAAGCGTACTATCGGTCGAGCGGTCATTGATAAAAATATATTCCACATTGGGGTAGGATTGCCGTTCTAAACTTTCGAGCAGGTTGGCTATACGCCCCTCTTCGTTCCGTGCCGGAATAACAACGGAAACAAGCGGGAAAGTATCAACACCGCCAACGGCATGGCCGCTATCTGATGAAACGGCTGGTTTCTTCAGTTTAAATTCTTTTACCAACCCGCCTAAAAGTACAATATGGGTGCTTAAAATGAGAACGCTATGAATAATACAAACAGCAATAAATAAATTCATGATGAACGAACGATATCTAAAAAGCGGTCTATTAGGAATTCGGTGTCACGGGGGCCGGGGCAGCCTTCTGGATGAAATTGCACGGCGCTCCATGGCGCGTTTTTGGCGCGTATGCCTTCCACAGTGCCATCATTCGCGTTGGTAAACCAGACTTCCCAGTCGTTGGGAAGCGTTTCGGCGCGGACGGCATAGCCATGATTCTGGCTGGTTATATAACAGCGGTCAGTTCCCGATTCGATACACGGCTGATTAGCGGAACGATGCCCATAGGGCAATTTGTAGGTGTCCGCGCCGGCTGCCAGCGCCATCAATTGGACACCGAGGCAAATACCAAAAACCGGCTTTCCCGATGAAAAAAGTTTACGGAGCGAAGCGATGGTTTTTCCGCAAGCCTTGGGGTCGCCGGGGCCATTGGACAAAAATATGCCGTCACAGTCAAGGCTGGAAAAGTCGTAATCCCATGGAACGCGGATAATTTCCGCTCCTCTTGACAGCAAACAGCGAAGTATATTTGCCTTTGCCCCGCAATCAACAAGCGCTATACGGGGAGCAGGCACGGACAACATAGTTTGCTGTTTGTAGTGTATCACACCGGTACAGGAAACATCCGCTACCAGATTGTGTTGGGGAAAAGCGGTATAGGTGTCTAAATTTTGGGCGGAAGAATTCGCGGTGTTTTTTGCCGTCTTCCGGCCGTCGTCCTCTATCACAATATGACCGCGCATAACGCCTCGTTCACGCAGGCGTTTGGTAAGGGCGCGGGTGTCGATGCCGCTGATACCGGGAATACCGTTTTTTTCAAGCCATGCGGCAAGGGAATACCGGCCTGCAAAATGGCTGGGGTTTTCACAGTGTTCTGCGGTAACAAAAGCGGAAACTTGTATTCGTTCCGATTCAAAATGGGCGGGAATACCGTATTGGTCAACGAACGGCTCGCCGTTAGGCTGCAGAGGCACTCCATAATTTCCCACAAGCGGGTACGTAGATACAAGGATTTGGCCGCGAAAACTGGGGTCGGTAAGCGCCTGCGGATAACCGGTCATAGCGGTGGTAAAAACCACTTCACCTGCTGCCGGGCGCGGTAAGCCAAAGATATACCCGTCAAAACGCGCGCCATCTTCGAGAACAAGTTTTGCCTTTAGGCTGCCGCATTGTGAATTCATCTGGTTTTATTATACGGATACGCTTGTCAAAATGCAATATCAAGGCAACAGCATTAGAAATGTTTTCGCCCCTGCTCATCGTTTGCGCGCCTATTCTTGCAGCGCCGAATATGCTATTTTGCCATTACTCACCACAACGAACCGCCCGGAATTGCCGCCGCCGGGGTAGCCGTAGCACACAGCATTGATGGTATTGTTGAAAGGGCTGTTTGCTACGTCCCTCCAGGCAGTGAGGGACGTGTCCAATGTCCAGACTGCCGTCAGTACGGGGCTGTCTACCCAGCCGTTTTTGTGGGTAATGGCCTTGAGCGTTGCCATAGTTGGAACGCCCGCCAACGGTATAGTAAAAGGCCCGGTACGGCCGGGGACATAACGCATACCGGTTCCCGGATGAGGCGTTGAGCCGTCTGTGGTATACCATATCTCCGTACCCCGAGGCATGCCTATATAAAGATACAGCATGATTTGCGGCGTAACATCAACAAACGCCGTTATTTTCCCCGCCGCAGGGGTTTGATGTGGTTGATACAACGCGCCGCCTGCCACGCCGCCGTCTTCGTCAAAAAGAACATCCATGCATGCAGTCAAAATAAGCGCTGTGAACACCAGCAAATAAAACTTCAGCATAGCGGTTAATAGTATATACGCTTTGTAAAAAAAAATCCAGAGAAGTACTGATTAAATCTGTATACTACCCAAACCGGGCGGAATAAACTATACTCAAGTATGTGAACAAAAAAAGACAGTTTGCTCTGATTCTCGTTCTGTGCGCGGCATTACCTGCGGGAGCGCAGGCGCGGCGGACGTTTTACGTTGACGCGGGTGCCGGCTTGGGCGCAAACTGTTATTCGTTTTTTAATTGTATAAACGGCAAATGGGAACTTAGCGAATCGTTTTTTGCGGGCGCAAGCGCCGGCTATTCGCCGTTGCTGCAATGGCTCTATATTACAGGGACTTTTACCTACAGCAAGGAAACCAATACGCTGGGAAACGAGGCGATTTCGCTGGAAATCTTCAATATCGCGGGCGGTTTTCGTTTCTATCCTTTTCCCAGCCGCAAATACTTTCAACTGGGTTTGGACATAGGCGCGGCGCTGGCAAACGCATCCAGCACTGTGCCCGGCATTCCCATTCCCGCGGACATCGGAACCGGTTTCAGCGTTACAGCGCTTCTTGCCTACGATTTTTCACGCAGCCTTACGGGGCCGGGGCTGCTGGCAGGCTCGCAAATATCATTTGTCCTATTCGGTTCAAACTGGGTGCTGCAAACCGGCCTGTTTGTCAAAGTTGCGCTAAAAGGGCTTCCTGCGCCGAAGAACGCGCCGCCGCCCACTGTTGACGATACCGGCGGTATGGTGCTGGCGTTCCCGTTCGCCGCCGTTCCCGCAGCGTGGACTGCTTGTTGGTATGCTTACCGGCACATGTCATATTCCAGCCGTTCCCACGCGCCCTAAACACAGGATTTTGCGGCACTCTACAAACAGGATTTTGCGGAAATGTGATGAAAACAAAAGCTGTATATCCCGGTTCATTTGACCCGCCTACCTATGGCCATCTCGATATTATTAAACGCGCCAGTGTTTTGTTTGACGAGGTAACAGTGCTTATTGCGCTCAACCGAAGTAAACAGCATTTGCTAAGCGTAGAGGAACGCGCGGAATTGCTGCATATTCTGCTTGCCGGAGAAAAAAATATTTCGGTTGATGTGTGCGGCGCCCTTGTTGTTGATTATATGCATGAACATAATATATCTGTTTTGATACGCGGAGTACGTACTATTCATGACTTTACATTTGAATACGATATGGCGCGGTGGAATCAAACGCTTGCTGCGGACACTGAAACCGTACTATTGCTGCCTCACCCTGAATACGCGCACATAAGTTCAACTGCCGTCCGCGAACTGTTTTCTTTCAAAAAAGACATTACATCCATAGTCCCTCCCCCCGTTTCCCGTCTGCTTGCGGCAAAAACAGCAGGCAGCGCCGACACACCGAAGGTATAAGCGTTGCCCTAACCGGCTTTTTCCGCGCCGGCAATTTTGTACTTTTTTTCTTCCTCATCCAAATTCAGCGCGCTTAAATCAGGCTCTGGAATATCAAGCAGCCTGCGTAATTCCGCCAATGTCTGCGGCCCTTCCGCCCCTATGCACCGGCGGTTTACAGCCGGGTCGTTTCCGCGCATCGTGTCTAAAATAGCAAGCAAGCGTTCAGATTCTTCGCCTTTTGCCGCGTTAATAACGGCAAAAATACGCACTCTCTGCCCACCTTCATTCACCGGCGGCATTTCTTCGTATACAATCGAATCTTTTACATAATTCCATGTGTGTTCAGTAATGAGAATTTCCGTGCCAAAAGATTTGTTAAATGTTTCCGTGCGGTCGGCAAATGAAACCGCTTCCCCGATAACCGTGTATACTATCCGTTCGTTGGTGCCGATTTGCCCGGCAAGTACATTGCCCGTGTTAAGGCCGCAGCCTATTTTGATTTTTGGTTCTTTGTCGCCGCCGCGCCGCTGCATATTAAAATTAAATAAATTGGCGCGCATCAAAAGAGCGCTGCGCACACCTGAAAGCGCGTCCTGTTCCGGGCTGCCTGTTGTTTCCACAGGCCCCCAGTGTGCCATTATCGCGTCTCCTATAAATTTATCAACTGTACCGCCTGTAGCATTTATACAGCGCACCATCCGTTCCATATACGCATTCAGAAATATAACTATTTCGCGTGCGCTTAATTTTTCAGAAATCGCCGTAAATGAACGGATGTCGGAAAAAAACAATGTGGCTGTTTTGTCCATACCAACGGGATTGAGTGTCCCTTCGCGGGAAAGGCGCACAATCATTTTGTTGGTGAAACGTTCAAAATTTTCAATTACATGACTCATACTTACAACGCTGCGGACAAGAATGCCCGTCTCATCGGTGCTGCGGTTCTGAAGATGAATGTGATAATTTCCGGCATCTATCTGCCTGACCGCATGGGTAAGTTCAACAACAGGCCTGCTGAATGTTTTAGAAAAAAACCAAATAAAAAGAATAGACAAAAACATAACACCGGCAGCCAGCGCGATGTTGCGGCGCGTAGCCGTTTCAATGCCTTCAAACACAATGGAACTTTGAATCGTGGTAAAAACACCGGTGCCGCCAAAATTTTCCAGCCGGACAAAGTCGCCGAAAAATTCAACACCGCTTATGTCTTTGAAACGGCTGTGCATTGCCGCAAGACCGCTGTTCCATGCATCGCGCACGAACGATATCTCCAGCAGGTTTGCCCCATCGGCTATCAATTCCTGATTGTGGTGAACAAGCGCATCGCCGGTATCGCTTGTTAAAAACGAAGCATTTGCTCCTGCGCTAAACGATTCCGTCAAATTTTGCGCCGAAAAAAAGACAGCTGCCGGCTCATAAAGCATAGAATCGCGTTTATACGGGAATATCAACACCAAAATAGGGACGCCGTTAAAACTAGGCGCGGCATTGAGAATGACCGGCTCACCAATACGGGCGCGGCTCACCGCGACAGGATTCATGGTAAGAAATTCCTCCAGCGTTTCCGGCGCAGATTCATTGGCCGCCAGAAAACTCATATTGAGATAACGCTCCATTTCCCCGCCTGTTTCCAGACCGGGCATAATCACTCCCGCAATATCCGGCTGTTCGTTAAAAAAAAAGCGCGCCAACTCCCGCAGCGCGGCATCGTTATACTTTCGCAAGGCTTCGGCCCTGCTTAGAAAGATAAATGAACTATCCCGAATACCGCGCAGTTCAACATCAACCATTTTCGCCGTCATAGCGTTGATGTTCCGGTTGTTGCCGGCGGCCGTCTTTTCCACATCCCTGCAGACAAATACCGCAACTAAAAGAGTTTCGGCCCCCAAAGAAAACAATAAAAGCAGCGTAATTATAACATTTAATTTAACACCGATAGGATAAACAACTTTCGCGCTCATTGTTTTAATTTTCGGCAAAAAACCCCGGCAACGTATGTTGCCCGGTAACGTATGTTACCCTACCGCTTTCTTAATTCAAGGCGTTTGAGTTTTTCTAACGTAAGAATGAGCGATGAAGTAAGGGGCACAAGAGCGCCTAGCCACGCAAGCGGGCCGGCAAAGCAGATGCCTATAAAACCAAAAGGGATTGAAAGAAGCAGGGCGGCAAGTGTGCGCATAACCAGTTCCATAATCCCCGCAAGCGTCGGGATAAGGCTGTTACCAAGCCCTACAAGCGTTTGCCGGTAAACAAAAAGTTGGCTTAAGAATATAAAAAAAAGCCCCTGTATCATAAGGTAGGTATGGGTCAATTCAATGGCGGTTTTATCGCCTTTCAAAAAAAGCGCTCCAAAGTTTCTGCCGGCCGCGACAAACACCGCTCCCATTACCGCCGCAAAAATCAGCGCGATAAGGCTGCCCTGAAAAACGCCTTTGCGAATGCGCTGCCATTTCTTTGCGCCGTAGTTCTGTGCCGAATAGGTCGTCATCGCTTGCCCTAGCGAACTAAGCGGCATGCCGGCCAGTTGGTCAATACGGTTGCCGGTCGTAAACGCGGCTATAGAAAGCGTGCCGAGGCTGTTTATCGAAAAAGTTACGGCCAACGCGCCAATCGCGATTATGCTCCATTGAAAACCTACCGGCAGGGCTATGCGGATTGTCTGCCAGATTTCCTTCCCGCTGATTTTCCAGTCCTCCCGCGTTATACGAAGCGTTTTTATCCGCATGTAAATAGCCGGTATACAGAGAAGCCCCGCTATCAGTTGGGCAAGTACTGTCGCAAGCCCTGCCCCAAAAACTCCCATACCAAAGGCCAAAATAAACAAGTAGTCCAGAATAATATTGATAACGCAGGCAACAACCAAAAAACAAAGCGGTGTCCGGCTGTCGCCGACAGAACGCATCGTATTGGAACAAATATTGAATAACGTTATTGCCGGCATGCCCCAGAGAAGTGTTACCATGTATGACCATGCGCCGCCAAAAATCTCTTCCGGCGTATTAAGCAGCCGCAGCAACGGTTTCAAAAAACTTATACTAAGCGCCATAAGGACAATGGTAATAATGCCGCTTAACAGAATACCACAGGCAAAACTCCGCCGTATGCCCGCTTCATCACCGGCTCCAAAACGCTGCGCCGTAATAATCGCCGCCCCGTTGGTAAACCCAATGATAAAACCTAAAATAAAAAAATTGAGACTCCCCGTACTGCCTACAGCTGCAAGCGCGGCCGTGCCTATTGTGCGGCTCACTATGAACGAATCGGCCATATTGTACAGTTGTTGAAACATATTGCCTATAATAAGCGGCACTGAAAATGAAATAATAAGATGCCAAGGCGGGCCGAATGTCATATTTTTTGTCATACAAGAAGTGTATAACGGAATAAAGGGCGTTGGGCAGTGGGCGGTTTCCGGTTTGCCGGTGGTTACAAAAACAAAAAGCCGCCATGCCTGCGCGTTTTATGCGGTTCTAAAACAGGATGTGCGGCGGATTATTTCCACACAAACCATAAAAACAATGCCGCCGCAAGAGTAGTTAGCAGTGTGAAGGGCAGCCCGATTTTGAGCCAGCCCGCAAAATTTAGGGTGATGCCTTCTTTTTTGAGAATACCCACGGCAACAATGTTGGCTGACGCGCCAAAGCAGGTAAGGTTGCCGCCCAAGCATGAACCGATAAGGAGCGCGAATAAATACAATTCCTGCCTGATACCGAGCGCTGCGGCCATTTCACTGGCTACCGGCAGCATGGCTATGATATATGGTACATTGTCAATAAAGCCGGAAATAATTACCGACACAATCAGAATGAGAACAAAGCCTGCAAGTTTGTTCCCGCGTGTAAATTTGCTTAATAGCAGGGCAAAATCGTTCAAAATACCCGTTTCGGCAAGAGCGCCAATTACGACAAAGATGCCTATTAAAAAAAATATTGTTTCCCAGTCGAGACCTTTGACCAATTTCCATGTCTTTGTGCCGCTTTCTTTGCGTATACATTTGTACCAGAATATTCCGGCTATGCCGAGCGCAAACACATAAATTCCCGCTTGCGGCGTCAAGCCTTCATCAAAAAAGAAGCTACAAAACGCAAGGCCGGCAATCATTAAAATCAGCAAAATAGTGGGAAAGAGCGAAAGCACCGGTTCCTTTTCCACCGTAATTTTTTGCTTGCTGTCTTTGGCAAAGATAAAGTAAAAGTAGAGCGCGCCCGCCAGCATGCCGAATTGCACAACAAAGAAAATCGACATTTTCCCATGATAAAAAATAAAGTCGTTAAAACCGTAATTGGCAAAACTAGCAAAAATCATCGAGGGCGGGTCGCCTACAAGCAGAGCCGTTCCCTGCAAATTGGCCATGACCGCAAGGCCGACCATAAAATAGGTGGGCCGGATATCCATTTTTCGGGAAAGGGCTAGGGCGATAGGAGCCATAACAAGTACGGTAGCGACATTTTCAACAAATGCGGATATAAGGCCGGTAATAATAAGTATTGTAACGATGGCTATGCCGGTATTGGGCGCGGTGTTGACAATGTTATCGGCGATACGTACCGGCACTCGTGAATAAATAAAAAGTTCGGCAATGACAAGACTGCCAATGTAGATAAGCAGCACGCTCCAGTTGATTAGCACCGTAAACGCATAAAGCGGTTTCACGATGCCAAATACAAGCACTAGTACGGCGGCGGCAAGCGCGGCAATCATTTTCTTTGATGGAACGGCGATGCCGGTAAGGTACATCAACGCGGTAATGCCGAGCGCAATCCATTTTGGTTCAAAAAAATCCATGCGGACAGTTTAGCCTTTTTTCGGTTCTTTGGGTATAACCCGGCGTTTATTTTACAACCATTACCTTGCGAATTTCGTCAATGTCGGGCGCTACGGCGCGGATAAAGTACATACCGCGGGCTACAGCGCGCCCTCCGGCGTTTTTGCCGTCCCAACTAGCAGCCCATTCGCCGGCGCTTTTGTAGCCGCGTTCCAGTTGTTTTACGAGCGTTCCATCCATAGTAAACACTTGAATAGTAACTTCGCCGCCGCGTGAAAGGTAATAATTCAAAACGGTTTCGCGCACACCCGGATATATTACATTGTTAAGGATGGTAACGCCGCCACGCTGATAGAGCAATTCCTGCAGGTTTACGCCGAAAACACGCAGCCGGCGATACCAGTCATTGGGTATACCGCCGGCCGGGTCGTGAAGGCGGACGGCATACAAGTCGCCGATTTTGAAAATAAATTCAAATTTGCCGGTATTGTTTATATTCTCTTGGCGTATATCAAAAAAATAATTACCACGGAAGGCCGAAGAAAGTATGGGGGTCAAATCCGCGTCCGCTATGTTTTTGGGCGTTATGCTGTTGACGCTGTCATCTAGAGGAGTTGTTTCAGGAAGCCAGACACGCAGGGCAGCGTCCGTATATGGTTCGAGTTCGGGTTTGCGGTATGAATCGTCAATTTTAGACTTGGAAATTATCATCTTAACATCGGATGGTACCGCAGGATTTGAAGCCGCCTCAATGTTAATAGAAATTCCGCTGGTATTGGGGCCGGGCGCGCGCAGGCTTTCGCTGCCGTCATAGCGCACCGCCGTGCCTATGCCGCCGTCTTCGCGGTTGTGAGAACGCCCTGACGCGTCTTTTGCGTAAACCGGCCAGAAAATCAGTTCGTTTTGCTGGGCGGTAGGGCGCAGTACCAAAAGGTCGCTTGCGCGGTGCTGGCCGATTTTGTCAACAAAACGATTGGGTTGCGCGATACCGCTGCCGGAAAAGGTAACCGGCGGGTCGCTAACGCGGCCATTGGCAACAGGCGCATAGATAGGAGGGGTGCCTGAGGCAGGATAGTCCCAATAATAACTTTGGGGATAGAGCGGTTGTACCGCTGTCTTGTAATAAAGCGGGTCGGGCGGCACGGTATTGGGAGCGTCATCCGTGATAGAAATGAAGGGTGTTATCGAATATAGAGTAGCCGCAATCAAACTGGCAGGAGAAAAAGAATCTTGTAACGTGAGCAGGATTTCATCGTCCGAAACGCGCCGCGCATTTGTAATCGTATTCCCGCCAAAATCCCCCCCTGGAATCATTGTAATATTATTTACCTTTTCGGTCATTTTTAGGTACATTTCGTTTTTGCCGGGCACCGTAAGCGCATAGGCAATACGGGGCGGCGTAGTATCAATAACCGCCGGAGGCAGGCCGGAACCGGCCGCCACAAGCGCCGAATCCGTTTCTATTTCCACAGGCACATTGTTCGCCCATGCAAAATCTTGTAATACGGTAAAATCGGGCCCCGGCTCTATAAATATTGAAGGGCGCGTGCCGCCGTCCGGAGCGTCGCGCTCTTCTAATTCAATAAAGAACATATAACTGTAAGTCGCGCCTTGTGTAGCATATCCGAGAACATAATCAAAATCTTTTACGGTATATTTGTAGCCGTCTTTGTCCCATACCCGAATTTTGCCGCCGTTGACAAGCGCCGTGGGATTGAACACGCCAATAGAGCATGATGCCGACATTTGCAGGCGTATATGGTCTATTTTGCCATTGCCATCCCAATCTTCTGTCCATGCATACAAGATAGTGTTGGGGCCTATCCAATTGACGCTGTAATGCGAAGATTGTCCGGGCAAAACAGCGCTTGCAGCGTTATAGGGAGCGGCTTTCACAGATGGCGGCGGGCTAATAAGATGGGCATCCTCTACATAACTGTAGTAAACGTCAAGGTTTTGCACGGTAGGGTTGTTGCCAGGGTCAAGGAACCAATAGGCATTCGAGTAAGGGCTGACAGCAAGCGGCAACGGGCGGTCGGGAGACGGGTCGGGATTGTTCCGTAAGCGGGTTATTGTGAGCCGTGGCCCTGTCCCCGATACGCCCAATACCAGGTCGTTTTCCACGACAAACTCCGCCGGATAGTTGTCAAATTTAAGAACGGCCGGCGCATTTACCGGCACACATTCCAAATCGTAAAACGTAATTGTACCGCCGCGCACATTAAGAGCATGCTCGCCCTCAACTTCAAAAGTAACTTTTTTGTTATTATGCGTAAGCCCCGCTCCCGTCCAGTTGCCTGTCAGCGTAATGTCCGAGTTGAGCGTAAGCGTTTGGGAGGAATCTATTTCTATACTGCCTAATTTTTGAGCGCCCGCCGTGTTCACGGTTCCATTTCCGGTAAATACGATGGTTGACGCGGTATCCAAAGCGGCCGCCGCGCCGGATTCAAAGGTAACATTTCCGCCAACAGAAAGCGCTGTTCCCGCCTTCATTTCTATATCTGCGCTGCTTCCCGCCGCAAAGCCTGAACCGCTGCCGCCGGATACAAACCAGTTGCTGCTGCCCAGTTCAAGGCGGCCTTTTTTGATACTAAGGTTAGGGAGACCCTGTGTAGCAGCGCCCTGCACAGTAATGGCCTTTGCGTTATCAGCCAACTCAACGCGCACATTGGGAATTGTCGCGCCGTTAGGGTCGAAGCCTTGACTAAGCCCCGCAAAAACGAACCAGTTTGAATAGGGGCCTGTCGTATAATCCCCACCGCTTTTGAGCGCCGTTGCCGTGTTTGCGCCGCTGGCGGCAAACGTTAGTTCTACCGCCGCGCCGCTGCCGGCTATCCCGTTTTGCGTCCCGCTAAAACCGTCTACAAGGCTGTATAAATTCAACCCGCTTGTGTGCGTAATGGTATGATTGTCGTTTAGCAAAAGTTTCCCGCCGGATGAATCCAGCGTTTGCGGGCCGACCGTGGCAGACATCGTTATATTAGCGTTAGTGATGATATCATTGGTTACATAGACCGAGCCGCCCAGTGTTACAGCCGCCGCGCTGTTCAGCGTAAGCGAGCCAATCCGTGCCGAAGATGCGCCGGCATCGCCGGCAATGCTAAGCGCGCCGCTGCCGGAATTAAGAATTAAATCATTCGTGCCGGTGGGAGCGGTTGAATCAGACGTAATACTATCCAGGTTTATTCCGCCTGCGGTTATGGTTCCCGTTGTAAGGTGCGTTAATTTTAACGCCGAATTTGATACATTGAATCGCGCGCTGCCAAGGTCAACGGTTGATGTTCCGGCCATACCCGATGTCTGCCCGTCCAGCACAACGCCGCCTGTGCCCGCTTGCAAAACAAGCGGCTTATCCAGCGATGAATAACCGGAAAGTATAATAATTGCCCCCGTCCCGGAATTTTGCGCGGCAAGCGGATTCAAAGCGCCAACAACATCATGCAATGTTATATCTCCCGCATGTGTCGAACTGCCGATAATAAATGAACCGGCGCTAATGGACGGCCATGCGCTCGAATACCAAACATCGTGGGGAGGGCCGCCTATCTGGAAAGGGCCGTATTCAATTGTTTTTGTTTCCGTCATTGGGTATATCTGGAATGTTCCGCTGCCCGCATTCACGGTACTGTCAAGATGTTTTACCAGGCCGTCAACGCGCAGTATGATGTCTTTTTTCATATCATTGGTCGTCTCAATATTGACTTTGGCAGATACCCCCAACGTCAGCTTATTTGCTGCGGCAAAAAAATCATTGCTTGATGTTTTGCTCAGTTTGCCATGCTCGATTGTTAATTCATCAAAGTAGTGCGTTCCCAGTGGGTTTTGAGTAAGCCCGCCCACATATTCGGCAAAATCAAGAGTGGATTGGCCGGAAGCAAGAGTCAGGCTGTAAGGCCCCCCTGGCGCGCTCAACACCGGGCCGCGAAGCCGGACAAGCGCGCCGGTGTCGCTCGCGTTGGCGGCGCTGCGTATCTCTACCGGGGTGCTGCCGTCACCTATAAAGATATACCGGCGCTGGGTAACACCAGCGCTTCGGAGCGCCGGTTCTATAGTGATAGCGCCGTTTTTACTTATAACGCCGCTGACGGTGCTGTTCCATGGCGTCAGCATCTCCTGCACCGTGATGCACCCTGCGGCATCGAGCGTGGGGTTGGAGATGTCGGTTGCGCTTATGGTGATAGCCCCCCCCGGGCTTTCGTTGTTGGCGGCAGCGGCTAGATTTCCTATTATGCTCTTGAAATCAATAGTCCAGCCGTTTGATATTGTTGAGGAATTACATTCCAGCGAAACGGCTTTGACAGTATTGTTTTGGTTCAAATTGATTGTGCCGCCGCTTCTGATGTACAGATTGTCCGCGTTGGTTATCGTCCCAAGCCCGGTAAGCGCAGTGTCCGCATTCCACAGGGCGATAGAACTATTATTGGCCGCTATCGACCAAAGACTGGTTGTTGTGTTGATGGAAGAAGCCGGTTTGAGATTTTTAATATACGCTCCACCGCTCCCCTGCAAATCGAGAAAACTGCGGGCAGGGTAACCGAGCGTATCCGCCTTTAATACCAAACAATTGGCCCAGGCTCCGACAGAGGCAGCGGTAAAAGCAATGGACCCTGAACCTTTTGACATTTCAATATCACAATAACTTGTTTCTGTCCAATCACGGTTGCTTTTTATAGATGCCTTTGGAGTGTTGAAAAGAATATAGCGGTCTGAAAGGACGCGCATCCAGCCGCTGGGGGCAAAATTAAACAGTATTGACATAGGGGTATTGGCATCGGATTGAATGTAGTAGTTAGTAAACCCCAAAATAATTTCAGTGGAGGAGCCGTTCCCAATAAAGAAATTGCCGGTACCATTCGACTGGTTTTCAGCATTCGACACATAGCCATGTGTGGCGGTGTTGCCGACTGTCTTGGTTATACTGCCAATGAAAAGGCTTACCGCAATCGCTTGCCGCAAAAAATATTCAGAAATGAAAAAGTCCGAGGCATGACTTGACGGCGTTCCAAATACATAAATGTCGGCAGCCGGATTTTTGGGCTGGATGATAATAGTGCCTTGCCCATTTCCTCCATAAAACGTGCTGGGGGTTTGTCCTGGAAGAGCATCTACATGAATTCCTTTATTGGTAACAATACGGAAAATACAGTTCGGCCCTATCCCGCTGTGGAAATTATGACCACTGGCAGGGAATTCCACATCGTCTGCTTCTACATATAAAATATCAGCTATAGTGGGGAACTTGTTTGGCCCGTACCCTGTTACTACCCCCCTGCGGAACGTTACTTTCCCTCCGGCGACAAAAGCAAGAGGAGCGTTTTGGCTGTATACATATCCTTTGGTTTCTATATCTCCGCCCGCCTCTATTGTAAAGGTTCTCGATGTGTCAGGCAGCTCTACAGCTATACGGATGTCAAAAACAAGCGAATGGTCTGATAGTATCTTGTCTGTGTCTATCACCCTGAGTATCTGATCAATATTGAAGCCTTTTATAAGTGATGTTTCGGTCGTGGCGTTATTCACCCCCAGGTCTACTTCGTTTTTTTGCAGTTCGATACAATAGTCGGTGTTACGACCCTTTGCGACTATATTAACAGTACCTATTGTGCGAAGGCCGTTAAACACAATCAGCCCGGAATCGCTAATGTCCAATGAACACGTATTGGCCAGTCTGCCTATCCTGTCGGCATCGGGGCCGGTTCCGCCTATTCTATCGTAAAAGGTGATTGGCTTGAGGTCGCTTTGCAATCTGATGTTGCTGTTTCCTACCACAGTCCCGTTGAAAGTTATAGGCGCCGAGCCGCCCGCCTGATTAGAAAAAAATTCTATCACAGATGTAGTGTTTTTCAATTTTATATTTCCGGCGAATACAATACCGCCCGCGCCGTCCGTGCCGTTGGTATATATTTTTTCCGCGTTTATCTCCACCGGCTTCCCCGCTGAACTTTGATACAAACGGCTGGCATAGATATTGATAGGCGCGGTAGTCCCCAGTTTCAACGTGCCGCCATGCTGGATTTCCACAATTCCCAAATAGTCCGACGTGTTGCTGCCGCCCATATTGCCGGTTATGGTAACATCGCCGGGGCCTATATTCTGATTGCTGACAATGTTCACATTGATATTGTAGCCGGTCGTTTTGGCAACGGAGGCCAGGCTGATAGTGCCGCCAGTGCTGCTGTTGCTTATGCTTCTATTGATAAGCGCCAAAGAAGGGGCTTTTAGTTCCAGCGCGCCTTCGAATGTTATATTTGTATTTGCGTATATATCCCCGTTTACAACCGACGTGCCCGGCGGCGTTGCGTTTACGCCTTCAAGGATGCTGCCTCCGTTCAAATTGCCGGTTACTTCCCATCTGCCAACATTATCAATCAGTATAAAGTTGTTAGCGGTTATTGCCTTGGTGGTAAGGTTAAATCCTTCAAAAGAAAAATTTGCTACGGCAAGGTTGTTTTTTAATTCACTAGTGTCGGCGCTTGTATTAGCGAGAATTTCTATATCGTCAAACAGCGTGCTGCTCCCCAGAAAACCTTTAATCAGAACGCTACCGTTGTTTTGCGCATTCAAACTGAGATGTTTTCCTTTAGCGGCGCTGTAAGGGACAATGTCTTTTTCAAAGGTAATACCGTTTGATGCCTTTATAGTAAGCGGATTTGACGATATAGTAGCTTTACAAATCATGGTATTGCCCGCGCCGTTCTGCGTAAAAGTTCCACTCAGGGTAATATCGCCATACAGAGACAACTGCTGGGAATTCGTTACCGTCAGGTTTACCGCGGGAGAATACGGCACAATTGTTCCAAAGGTAATATTGCCGGCGATAAAATCGGTATTCGTTTGTATCTGCATATCGACTTTTACATCCGGTTGACCGGTGTTGTCGTTCTCCCAGTTGGCGGTGCCCAAATCGACCGTTTGCAGCGACGATGCTAAAATTATTTTACCGGTACCAGTACTGGTTTTCCGAATAGTAATATTCGCGGAAGTGTATATATTTCCCGTAAACTTAATATTAGAACTGGCATTGTTGAAGAAAATGAGCGGGTAGGCAAAGCGGGACGAGGGTGTTCCCAGCACCCCTACGTTTATGTCTCCCCCTGTAGAGTAGTCCCCTAATTGGAACGTTTGCGCGCGTATTTTGCTTGTTATTATATCGTTCGGTTTTATGAGCAAAACACCGCTTCCCGATGAATTCAGCGTAA
>JAIRPM010000038.1 GCA_031257075.1 Spirochaetaceae bacterium | reverse complement strand
GGCAAAACTCCAAGCCTACCGGCGCAGCCGGTAGGACTAGGCTTAAGCGCTTTACCACAACGCTTCTTTTAGTCTGGGGATGTTTGCTTTCTGTATCTCAACGAAGGTAAGCCCCGCGTCAAAGTCCTTTTTGGAAATGGTTTGGCCGGAATGGAGCAGCAGTTTCTTCGCGCCCGTCTCCGCGGCTATCGCGTCCGCCATCTTTTCGTTGGAAAGTTCAATGTGAAATACCACAGGGATTTTCTCCTCCCTAATCTTGTTAATCAAAAAGGCAACGGTCGCCGCCGCAGGCTCGCTCTCCGTAGAGCAGCCGGGGAACGCGGCAAAATAGGTAAACCCATAGGCATCCGCAAAATAGCGAAACGGAAAACGGTCGCCGAAAACGAGCGTCTTCCGCGCCGCGCCGCTCGCCACCGCCCGGAATTCCTTGTCCAGTTCGCCCAGCCTCTCAATGTAGGCATCGGCATTCCGCCGGAACAGGGCGGAATCGGTGCCATTGCCTTCGCCGGCAATACATAACGTATCGGCTAACGCGGCTACAATGCGGGCCGCGTTTGCCGGTGAAGTCCAGACATGTTCGTCATAGGCGGGGGCCGCTTCCGCGCCCGGCGGCGGCTCGCCCTCGTCTTCCATACCCTCGACGAGTTCCTCCTCCACCGCGTCCACGATATCCAGCATGCGGACGATGTTTATGCCCGCGCCGCCCGCCGTTTCCAAAATACGGCCGGCCCACCTGTCCGATTCGCCGCCGGTGTAGATGAAAACGGCGCAGTTCTGGATGGCGATAATGTCCCGCGGCGCAGGCTCAAAGGAATGGCTCTCGGCCCCCGGCGGAAGGAGCATGGTAAGGCTAATGCCGGCGCCTGCGTCCGGCCCGCGGCCGCTTGCGTCCGGCCTGCCGGCGCTTGCGTCCGGCCCGCGGCCGCCTGCCCCCTCGGTAACGGCGCGGGCAAAATCATAGGCCGGGAAATTGGCCGCGATAATGCTAAGGGTGCCTGTAGGCGGCACGCCGCCACCTGCGGGCTGCCCGCCGCCCTTTTCCCCCCGGCACGCGAAGAAAAGCGCGCTAAAAACCATGGCCGCCGCCGCCGCCGCAATTCGTTTCATAATCCCTCCTCGGTAAAACGGTGCCCTACTTCTCTAACACGGGTAACGCTTTTTGGCAAGAGTAATACTGATTAAATCCTATCGAGGATTTAATCAGTGCCACTACTTTCCCTGTAGTTTCGCAATGAAATGAGAAACTACAAGGGGAAACGCTGATTAGCGTCAAGTTAATCAGCGTTTCCCCCCGGGCAACCCTCTTGCGCATAACGGGCGCGGGCGGTAGACTGAGGGGGATTTGGGAGAATCGTAATGGCAACAGCGGCAGCCGCGGCGGGAACGCCCGGCGCGTTTTCAGGATTTACTACTACCGGACTAGGAACAGGCGCTTCCCGCATAGCGGGGCTTTTTGGCGGCGGACGTGATGTTACCGTTGCCGCCGGCGTTATCATTGTCGTGATGATGTTTATCATCCCCATGCCTACCCCCCTCCTGGACGCTTTTATGGCGCTCAATTTGATACTGAGCCTTTTGATACTGCTCATTGTTCTCTATACAAAGCGCCCGGTGGATTTCAGCATATTCCCGACAATTCTCCTCGTGATAACGCTCTTCGGGCTTGCCCTCAACGTTTCCTCCACAAAACTGATACTGTCGCAGGGCGCGGCGTTTAACGGCAGGATGATTCGCGCCTTCTCTTCTTTTGTTGTCGGGACATCCGGCTCGGAAGGCATTGTAGTAGGGCTTGTGATATTTATCGTAATTATCGCCGTGCAGGTAGGCGTCATTACAAAAGGCAGTACGCGCATTGCCGAAGTAGCGGCGCGCTTTGCCCTCGATTCAATGCAGAATAAGTACCTCGCTATCGACACCGAATTCAATTCCGGCGCGATAAACGAAGAAGAAGCATCGGCGCGCCGGACAGCCGTCCGCATGGAAATCGATTTTTACGGGGCTATGGACGGCGCAAGCAAATTCATTTCCGGTAACGTAAAGGTCGGCATATTTATCACCGTCGTAAACATAGTCGGCGGTATCATCATCGGAGCGGCGCTCCACGGCGAGCCGCTGACCGCCGCGGTATCAACATACATAGCCTTCTCTATCGGAGACGGCCTTATGAGCCAACTGCCGGCCCTCCTCGTGTCTACCGCCGTAGGTATGATGGTAACGCGCTCGGTCTCCAGCGGTACATTTGCCGAAGATGTCGGCAGCCAATTTACCCGGCAGCCCCCGATTTATTGGATTTGCGCCGGCCTGCTCTTTGTTATGGGCTGGTTTCCCGGCTTCCCAAAACATGTTCTCTGGCCGCTCGCCGTTCTTATCGCGCTCTTTGCCTTCCGGCTTACCCGCGATGCCCGGCGGCAGGCCGATGCCGCCCCCGCCGCCGGCGCGGACGAAGCAAAAAAAGAAAGCGATGCCGAAGAAATGTCGCCCGTTGTGCCGCTCGATATGCTCAGTTTGGAACTCGGTTACGGCCTTATCCCGCTTGTGGACAAGGATAAGGGCGCGGAATTGCTGGAACGTATCCAGCGCCTCCGCCGTGAAAGCGCCCTCGATTTGGGGCTCGTTATTCCCAAAGTGCGGATTATCGACAACCTCCGCCTCGATTCAAGCGAATACTGCTTCAAGATAAAAGGCGATGAAGTAGGACGCGGCAAAATCCGCATGAATCATTACCTCTGTATAACTCCGCCCGGCGGTGTTAAAGAAAATATCCCCGGTGAACGCACCCGCGACCCCGCTTTTAACCTGCCCGCAATTTGGGTGGACGAAGAACGCCGCGATGAAGCGGAACGCGCCGGTTATACGGTCATAGACCCGCCATCCATTATTGCCACGCACCTTACCGAACTGGTCAAACAAAACGCCGCCTACATTTTGGGCCGGCAGGAAACGCAGGCCATCCTGGATACGCTGAAAAAAGACTACCCCGCCGTAGTAGACGAAGCGCTAAAAGTGCTCACGCTGGGCGAAATCCAAAAAGTGCTGCAAGGCCTGCTCCGCGAACAGGTTTCAATTCGGAATATGGTATCCATACTGGAAGCGGTTTCGGATTTTGCGCCGGTTACCAAAGACGCTCAATTCCTTACCGAAAAAGCGCGGCAGGCGCTGGGACGGCTTGTCTGCCTGCAATACGCGGATGAAGACAAAACGCTCCATGTCCTTACGCTGGAACACGGTTTGGAACAGCGCGTCATCGAAAGCGGCGCTCAAACGGCATCCGGTATCGTAAGCGCGATGGATGCCCCGCTCCGCGCCGCATGGCTCAAAGCGCTCAACCGCTCAATTACGCTCATAAAAGACAAAGGCTGGGGCTCCCCGCCCGTTATCCTCTGTTCCGAACAGGCGCGGTATCTGGTCAAACTAAGCACTGAACGCGAAATACCCGACCTTGTAGCAATAAGCGTGCGCGAAGTTACGCAGGATATCAACGTAGTGTCGGTCGGCGAAATACGTATAGAGGAAGCGTAATGTGAATTGCCGGACGCGGTTAGCCGGACGGCAGGGTGCCGGTGTTTTTCCTCAGGTAAAACACGAGCGCGGCGGCCATAAGCGCATGAATGTACGGCGGTTCCCCCATAGCGCGAAGCACTTCGGCTTCATTATGAATCTCCACCGTTACGAATTCGTCTTTGTCTAAATGCTGCTCGCCCTCAAAGCATAATTCTTCGGCAAGGAAAAAATGGATGCGGTTGTTCATAATGGCCGGATTCGGGCTCATTGTAGCCAACTTTGTTATCTTGCCGGCACGGTATCCTGTTTCTTCACGCAGTTCGCGCCGGGCGCCTTCAGCGCCCGCTTCGCCGGTTTCCACGACTCCGCCCGGGAATTCAAGGCTTTCTTCGAGAGCGCCGTGCCGCCATTGGCGCACCATCACAAAAGCGCGCTCGTTACCGGCCAGTTCCAGCACGGGTATAACAATAGCCCAATCACGGCTTTCAATGACGCTGAAAACGCTTTCTTCGCCGGCTTTGCCTTCGCCGGATTTACCTTCGCCGGCGGACGGCGGGCGGCAGCGGGTTTCCGCGACCTCAAATACGCGCGTTTTGAAAACTTTTGCGCGCGACACTTCCTGCCATGCGATTTTTTTATTCATATTCATAATGTTACTCCATTCTTTTCAAACTGGTGCAGAACGGCCTTTATGTCTCTAGGAAAAGGCGCCTTGAATACGGGCAGGGAGGGCAGATGCAGTTCCGCCGCATGAAGGCCAAGCCGCGCCAGCAAGGGGCGCTCGGTTATTTTATCGCCATGCCAACCATGTTTAACGGCGGACAGCATGAGGGGCTTCCCGCTGCCGTACAATTCATCGCAGACAACCGGGTGGCGCATCCACGCAAGGCTTACACGGATTTGGTGGGTGCGGCCCGTTTCCGGCTCGGCGCGTAACGCCGTATAATTGCCCGCGCAACTGAGCGCCGTAAAGCGCGTTACCGCTCTTTTCCCGCGAACCATATCGATAATTGTTTGATGTTTTTTGTTGCCATCGGGAACAAGGCGCAATTCGCAGGTTGTTTCGCGCCATGCCGGTTTGCCGTGAACTATAACCAGATACGTTTTGCCTACTTCGCGCTTTTCAAAAGCGGCACACAAAGATTTATGCGTTTGGGCGTTTTTTGCGAATACCACAACACCGGATGTTTCTTTGTCCAGCCTGTGAACCGCATACAGATGCCGCACAGTTCCCGTGTACGCTTCGAGCAGTTTGTCGAGCCGTTCCTGCGAAGCGTCCCAACGGTCGCCGCCTACTGAAAGTCCTGAAGATTTGTTTACGGCAATCACATTATCATCTTCATACAAAATCGAAAATGGCGGCGTTTTTTTCATACCGTCATTGTGCCGCCTTGCTTTGTTTTTTTCCAGAGCGCCCCCGTACCATGAGGGTTTGTCAAACAAATAGATTTATTCGTATATTTTAACGTATATGTTTACGATAAAAAATGGTGAACTTTTCAATGAATATGCGCACGACATTTTGAGTCATGAACTGTTTTTGCGCAGCAAACAAATTTTTTCACATGGCCTAATATCGGTTTATGAACATAGTGTCGACGTTGCCTGCTGCGCGTTCAGCATCGCGGAAAACCGCCCTTCGCTGGATATGCGCTGCATTGTCCGCGCCGCGCTTTTACACGATTTCTTTTTGTATGAATGGCACATTCCGGGCTGGCGCTACATTATGCACGGCTGGAAACATCCCTTTATCGCCGCGGAAAAGGCGCGGGAAGTATTTAACATAAATGATAAAGAATATTCCTGCATACATACGCATATGTGGCCATGGACTTTTTGGCGGCTGCCCCGTTCTCACGAAGCATGGGTCATTTCGCTGGCCGATAAATTTGTCGCGCTCAAAGAAACGGTGCTTTGCCGCGGAAAGCGCCGCAGCCTGATAGACCCGTGCGAAAGCGCTCAATAAAAAGCAAAAACACCGGCAGCCCGTAATTCGCACTTCTGCGCCATGTTATTTCTCCAACAAATAAAGATATTCAGTAACATGAATATCACGGGCGCCCTGTTCGGCAAGACTGGAAAGATTCCGGCATCCGCGAAACGTAT
>JAIRPM010000009.1 GCA_031257075.1 Spirochaetaceae bacterium | reverse complement strand
GGCTCGGTGCTGCTCGGCGGCTGCCCGCTGCGTCAGACAATTATGGCAGGCGAAGGCAACGCTGACGGCGCTGTCTGCGTACTCGGTCTTGTAGCAGGCGCGGCAATAAGCCACAACTTCGGACTTGCCGCCTCTCCGCAGGGCGTCCCCTTTAACGGCAAGGCTGCCGTGCTGATAGGGTTTGCGGTGATTACCGTGATTGCCCTGTTGAATACACGCCAAAAAGCAAAAGCATAAACAGCAGTCTGTCCATAACGCAGTTATGACAGACATGCTTTTCTAAAAAAGAAAAACCGTTAATTTTTCTGCGGCGTTCTAATGGAGCGCCATATAATTTTAATTTCTGAAAGAGCGGCATTGATGTGCGCGTCATCATAAACGCCAATGTGAACCTTATAGAAAGTATCTTTACCGGATGCGCCTTTGGGCGCGGCATAGATTTGTACGCCGTTAAAGCCGGCGGCTTCCAATGTCTTTTTTACTGCTATGGCGGTTTCGCGTTCATTATATGCGCCAATTTGAATGTACCATCCAAAATCCGATGCGCCTTCGTTTAAGGGAGAAGTGTTTGATGTTTTAATACGCCAGGGCAGGTCTGTATCCTTCTCCGCGTCCTTGACCTTTCTTACCATCAGGGTAAACGCCGGAGGCCATGCCGAATCGCGCGGCGGAACCGGCGGGTTGCGGATAAGGGTTTGAGGCGCTTCTATCTGGGGCGCTTTTACCGGCGTGGAGCGTGCCGTATTCTGTATTGCGCCTGATTCTCCTGAAATAGTACGCGCGAAAAGTTGTTCTATTGTCTTTGTTACCGAATTGCGTACTATGCCTGTATTTTTTTCACCCAAAGATTTACTATTATCAACAACAAAATACACAAGAGCGCTCTTCCGTTCCAGTGAAAAATTAAAAGGGCTGAAATTAACGAACGCCTCGCCGGAAATCCGGCTTGTATCCGCGTCAAGCGAAATAAGGTTGGGAATTGAACGCCCGCTGTTTTTGGTGTAGTAATCGCCGTTAAGGATAAATTCATAGCCTTTAACGCCTTCAGCTTCTTTATACATAATGGCCGCCGGGTTCTGTGCCAGCAATTCAGGCGGGTTGCATGTAACATCTGTAAGGCTGGTTATTCCGCCGGAAATAAAAACTTTTGCCTTGATAAAAGCATTCTCATCAATTTTTATAGTAATACGAGCGCCATTGGAAAGTGTAGGCAGCGCCGCAAATATATGCGTTTTGACATTTGCGGTATAAAGGTTGTCGAGTACTTTGACTAATTCTTGTTCCAAATTACTTACATCGCCTATTGCGCTGTTGGCATCGCTGGAATTGAGTATTGATTTGAGCCGGACAAATTCATGTTCCGGCAGTTCATTAGGCTGTTCAGCGCTGGTAATGCCAAATATCCATGTAGTGAGCGGAACGCCGTTGATTTCTTTTGGTACATTAAATGATGCCGGCATATTCAAATCAGGCGTGTAAGAATTATTATCATAACCGTCAGTTATTATAACAATATTGATAGATTGTATATCGTTAGGCAGTGTTCCTTTTTCGTTCATATTGGCTGTTATATTTTCAACAGCGCGGTAGAGCGCGTAATAAATTGATGTGCCATAACTTTCTGAAAGGCGGTATGCCGCTTCAAATTGATTCATCAGCATATCTTTTGCATGATATGTATCAAGCGGAAGCAGCGTTCCCTGTTCGGTGCCGTGTATATTCTTTTTGGTTATGTTAATCGCGTTGTTTGAAAAAGCCATAAGGCCCACATAAATGCCGGAACTTGCGGCAGGCGGAGGCGCGGGCGGTTCCCGCGGCAAAACGGGAACCGGTACCGGGGGAGGCGGAAGCGGGTTGACCGCTACAAGGAAAGGTTTGACGCTTTTCGGCTGTATGTATTTAGGAAGTTTGTCGGCGTTAAGAATTTCCATGTTTTCGGGTGTCGCGTTAGTTTCGCCGGCAAAACTTGCCGGCGTGTAGAAAATTTGATAATAGTAGCGGCTTCCCGGCTCAACAGTTGCGTCAGTTACTGTGGTGTAGACCGACCCGCTCTGCGGCAGTTGTAAAAATGTTACAAAACGGTACATTTCCGGCACAACACTGGTTTTGCCGGCGCTTTCCTGGGCCATAGGATAAGACGAGCGGTAAAGGGCATAGCGGCGTTCAAAGGGATTTGCCACTCCTGCCCAGTTTATTGAAATACGAACCTCATCTTTGGAATTAGAATCCCTACCCGCCAGCGCGGCAACTACGGCTTTGGGCAAAGATATGCCGCTGGTTATCTCCGGCGCTTTTTTCCCCATAGCGCAAAGCGGCGCCATTACCATAAAAAAGCAAACTGCTGTCCAGAGGAGTTTTTTCATTTTTGTCTCCTAAAAAAAGAAATGAAATTTCCCCTCTCTAGAGGAAGATTATCGGCGCAAAGGCTGTCTCTGTCAAGAGAGCGCCTGCCGGCAAGGCCGTTTGTAAATTTTTTGCTTGCGCTCCGCCGGAAAACAGGTTATACTAGTATGTAAAGCAATGCATGGAGGGAACTATGTGCAAATGTGGAAACGAGGGGAAAATCGAATTCCCCAAGGAACTTGTCGGATTCATCGACGAGTGGAAGGTAAAACCGGGCAGCCTGATTATGATTCTGCATAAGACGCAGGAAACATTCGGCTACATCTCAAGGCCCGCGGCGGAAAAAATTTCGGAGATTACCGGGATACCGCTTGCGCGGGTTTACGGCGTGGTGTCGTTCTATCACTTCTTTAAGACGACCAAACCGGGCAAACACAAGGTTTCTATATGCCTTGGAACGGCTTGCTA
>JAIRPM010000144.1 GCA_031257075.1 Spirochaetaceae bacterium | reverse complement strand
GATGCCGTATTCGCGCATTGTGTTTGGAATGGTATATGCCAATTCTGTTTTTTCAAAGTCCATTTCCCATGTGTCGCAAAACGCTTCAATTTGTTCGGGGATAGGCAAGCCTGTCGTGTTTTTGTAAAGCAGGTTGTAACTTCGGTTGCTGTTAAACGGCGGGTCAAGGTAAATTAAATCAACGCTCGCATCGTCCATCTTCCGCATAATCGTAAGATTGTCGCCATAATAGAGCAAGTTCACAAACACTACTGTACAATGTTCCGGCGATACTGTCAAACGAGCGTTTTGTAAATGAGGGCAATGGCCGGAAGTGGTTATTGAACAAGTTTGCGCGGACAGGTTATACTTTTATCCAATGGCAAATTTACGAGATGTACGCCTGCGGATGAAAGCCATCGCGCAAACTTTACAGGTAACAAAAGCGATGAAACTTATTTCAACGTCCAAACTGCGAAAAGGGCGGCTTTTGCTGGAAGATACCGAGCCGTATTTTAACCGCATTCAGCGTACAATGTCCGATATCTTGCAGGGTTCCGCGTATGTGCAAAGCCCGTATTTGTCAAAAGCGGAAGGCAGAACCGCTCTTATTGTTGTAACGAGCGATAAAGGGCTGGCGGGCGGTTATAATGCCAACATTTTCCGCTTTGTACAAAGTATTTGTGAAACGCTTGAAAATCCGGTGCTTATATTGATAGGCGAGGTAGGCCAGCGCTACTTTGTTAATTCCCCCTACCTTGTGCTGGAGAATTTTACCTTTAGTTCCCGCGTCCCGACCGTGGAAGATGCTCAGGATTTGGCCGAATATGTAGTTTCACAATTTGATTGGGGCGTTTTTTCAGAAGTGCGCATTGCCTACACGCATATGTACAATGCTCTAAAACTTGTCCCTACGGAGCGGGAAGTTTTGCCTTTGGATGAAACAAAAATCACGGCGGCGGCGCACCCGGAACTTGCCGGTAAAAAAGCGCAGGATGAACATTTTGAATACCTGCCGTCTCCCGAAGCGGTTTTTGACACGCTTGCGCCATTGTATATAAAAGGCGTAATTTATGGCTGTTTGGTAGAAGCCTATGCAAGCGAGCAGAGCGCCCGCATGAGCGCAATGGACGAAGCGTCCAAAAATGCCGATGAAATGCTTGCTTCCCAGCAACTTTTCTACAACCGCGTCCGCCAGGCCGGTATAACCCAAGAGGTAACGGAAATTGTTTCCGGCTCTACAGCGCTGGGCGGATAGCGAGGCGGTCATTGGCCTGCGGCTTAATTCCGAAGGTACGCTTGAAGCGAGAAAAATGTGGTCATAATAGTCAGGACAGTGGTAACAACCGGCGCGTACTGGTTCCAGTAATAAATCAGGTCGTTCGTGCTGGCCGTAATAATAGTTTCCGGTAAAATTACCGACTTTTTGTTCATTTTTTTGCCGTCAAGGTCGTTTATAACCACTGCCTGAAACGCATTCTGCCCTTTTATAAAACCGCCCGCAAGAGCGATGTAATACTGCCAATTCCTGTTGGGGGCATAGGGATAGCGTCCCGGCGCGCGGACAGCGCCGGCAACCGTTACATAATAAGTAGACGAAGGATTTATCGTAATGGCAGGATACATATTGGTAAAGGGGCGCACAGTTACCATATCATGGTCAACCATTTCATAATTAGATTCATAATCAGTTTCACCAAGCGTTACGAGGTCGCTCTGCCCCCCTTGGCTTTGGGGATAGCGCACCAGTTCGATGTTGTTTTTGTCGGCAAAAAGAGTGCAGCCCCCGGCATAGTTTGCAATTAAATCTTTCAGGTTTTCGCCGTCCAATAGTTGATAGGTGCCGGGCCGCTCAACAGCGCCGTTAATGGTAACTTTGCGGGAAAGGCGTGAAACGGTAACAATATCGCCGGGGCGCATATAAGGATTTTGGGAAAAATCTCCGGTGCGGGTTGCCATAAAAAGGTCGTATGTTTTTTTAACACCGCTGACCGACAGGACGGTAACATCACGAATAGAAGCATAGTCGGTTAGGACACTGGTACTGGTTGCGGCGGCGGCGCTTTCTCCGCTGACAATAGCGGCCTGTGCCGCAGTGCCTTGCCCCGAAATCAAGAGAATATCAGAAAGCCGTGAAAGCGCCCACGCTTCCATAGTCCGCGCCGATACAACCTCGCCTTTTATATACACATTGAAGGTTGCCGGATTGGTAAGGGTAAATTGAACCGAACTAAGCGGATAGGCTTCTAAAACAATCGCCTCAACCTGCCGTTTTAATTGCTGGTAGGTCTTGCCCTCGGCATTGGCAATGCCGAAATTGGCTACGCGCACCCGGTAAGTAGCGTCAATAACGATGGGAATTTCCGTAAGCGAAGGAGATGAAGCGCCTGAGGACGATGCCGTGTTGATTGAGTATGACAGATTGTAGACATCACCCGCAGTAACACGGTAGTCCGGCGTAGCAATGGCCAGAAGGCCGCGTGCTGAAATGGCTGCCTGCGCCGGAAGGCTTGCGGCAGTAAAAACGCTCCACAAAACCATAAAGCCCAGTCCTAATGGTTTGACCGGTAGTGATATAGGTTTCATGACCGCCTCCTTCCCGTGTCGCGTGAGTAATCTGTGCCGGCGCGTAATTTTGCCATAGCGACAGGGTCTTTTTTGATATTTTCAATAGCGTTCTGCATGAAAGCAAGGAAAGTAGCGAAAAATCCCGCCGCAAATGTTACGATAATGCACAAAATGCTGCGGCTTGGTTTGGATTTTTGGTCAGGAACCCGCGCCGTTTCGACGATTTGGAAGATGGGCATTTGGCTGGCTATGGTTACTTTAACCAATTCATGCTGAACTTTTAATTGGCTGTACACTTGCTGCTGCGATTGCAGTTCTATTTGAAGGCGGGCGGCTTCCAGCGCGGCCGCGCCTGCCGTCATACCGGTATGAGAAAATGTCTGCGCTTGGAGCTGCAAATTCTTGATTTCTTGCAGCGAATTAGCCAAATTGATTTCGAGGTTTTCTTTTTCGCGTTTGTTTCTGTCCAAGCCCATCTCATCAAAACGTTGTTCCAGAAGCCGGACGGCAAAATTAACAACGTCTGTCGCAAAAAACGGGTCGATATCCAAAAAACTTATCGCAATAACGCTGCTGTCTTTGTCTTCTTCGGCGGTAAGGAGTTTTTTGAGTTTTTTGCGCGCCCCGGTACGAAAGAATTTTTTTATTTTGTAGCGCCGCGCCAAATCGAATTCTTCAACGATAGTATCAAGAAACAAGTCAGATTGTACGAGAAATACGGCCAATTTTGTGTTGGTTGCTCCGCCAATATTGACACCGGCAAGCGATGCGAGGCTGGACAGCCCGCTTCCACCGCTGCTATCGCCGCCTAACAATGACGAGAGGCCTCCTCCCCCATTAGAATTGCTGTTGTTTATCATTAACAGCGCTTTCGGCTCATACATATCCGGCAGCGGCGATTTTTCCGCCGGCAATTTCTTCGAAATTATTGAAAACGTGATTATACCCGCAAAGGCTACTGCCGTTATCGTGATGATGAGCGTTTTACGCAGCCATATAACTGAAAAAAGGTCTATGAGGCTGATTTCATCGTCATCCTTTTTAACTTGCTCTTCCATAGTTTTTAATTTTACCCCATACCAAACATGCGTTGCAAGGCATCCGGGCTGTTGCCCGCTTTGGCAACTTTTTTCATCATTGCCCGCATTTTTTCAAAACGTTTCAGTAGGCGCGCTACCTCGCCTACCGAAGTCCCTGAACCGCGGGCTATGCGCGCGCGGCGGGACGGGCCGATTATCAAATGATTGGCGCGTTCTTTGCGCGTCATTGAGCAGATGATAACTTCGTGTGTTTTCATTTCCGCTTTTTCCAAGTCTTCCTCGTTTATCTTGCCGGCCATGCCGGGCATCATATCGAGCATCGCTTTCATTGAACCCATTTTTTTGACGGCGCGAAGTTGCGTCAGATAGTCTTCCAGCGTGAAGGTTTCACGCGCCATCTTTTCCTGGAGCCGCCGCGCGTCATCATGGTCAATGATTTCCTGCGCCTTCTCGACCAAACTAACCACGTCTCCCATGCCGAGTATGCGTCCCGCGAAACGTTCAGGATGAAACGCCTCAAAATCGGAAAGTTTTTCGCCGGTACCTACAAATTTGAGCGGTTTGCCGGTTACGGTTTTCAGAGAAAGCGCCGCCCCGCCCCGCGTGTCTGAATCGAACTTTGTGAGAATGACGCCGGTAAGCCCTATCTGCTCATCAAAGGTTTTGGCAATATCCGCCGCGCTCTGCCCGGTCATGCTGTCGGCAACGAGTAGGAGTTCATCCGGTTTTGCCGCATCGCGCAGGCGCGCGAGTTCGGCAACGAGCGGCTCGTCTATTTGAAGCCGGCCTGCCGTATCAACAATTACCGTATCATTGCCGTTAACCTGAGCGCTGCGGAGCGCGTCTTTAAAGACGGCGCATACATCGCCGCCCGTCAGAGCGCCGGCGGAAATCACCGGTACATCAATTTGAGCGCCAAGTACGCTAAGTTGTTCGGCGGCCGCGGGACGCGCAAGGTCGCAGGCGGCAAGGATTGGTTTGCGGCCTTGTTTTTTCAGGCGCAGCGCCAGTTTTGCCGCACTCGTTGTCTTGCCGGAACCCTGCAAACCCAGCATAAGAATTACCGAAACGGTATCCGGCCCTTTCAGATTGAGGCCGCTAGAAGCCGCGCCGGCCGCCCCCCCTCCCAGAAAAGAGGTGAGTTTGTCGTGAACAATTTTTACAAATTGTTCACCCGGATTTACCGAACGTAAAACTCTTTCACCGCGCGCTTCTTCGATAGTTGAATTGACAAAACGGCGTACTACACGGAGATTTACATCGGCCTCCAACAGCGCAATTTTTATAGCCTCAACCGCATCGCTTATGTTTTTTTCGGTAATTGTTGATTTACCTGCGACGAATTTGAAAGCATCCTGAATTTTATTTGTTAATTTTTCCAGCATAGAGACTCCGTAGCATTACATTGCATTGATCAATATTAAAACTTAATTGCATATAATCTTCACCTAAAATTTTTTCGGCATCATTTTTTTCGGGCATATTCCCGCTTTCCAGCGCGTATAACAAGCGGCGGAAACGCAAAGGGCCTTCGAGTGTTTCATCCGGCGCTATTCCCATGCCCGCGACACAGTGCGGTGTTTCGTTGTCTTTTGCGTTATACGCGGATAAATTGATAATTTTTACCGTCCAGTAATTATTATATTCAAATGTAAATTCATGGACTCCGTCCCGCGCCAGGCTTTCCAGCGTTTCATTTAAGCGTATATGTTTATTCATATCAAGGATGGCCTGTGTTCCCATTCCATGCGGCGCGGTGAAAAGGCGCTGAAAGTTCCCGCTCCACGCGAAAAGCGCGAAAATCAGCATTTGCAGTTCTTTTAGGGTTGTAGCGGCGCTGAGTGCCAGCCGTCTCCAAATATCGGTGCCGCCTATGCTTATCTGAACCGTGCGCCACAGCGCTTTTGACTCACTGTTGTCCTGCGGCGTTACCAGCGATATATTGCTGTGCCGGAAGTTGTTCATTGCCCGTTTGAATGATTCTTTTAATTCTTCAAACGCTTCTATTAGGTTGTCAAGTGTAGCGTCTATAGAATCAAGTTCGCCGGTTTTTATCTCCTCGCCGGCATTTAATTCTTCCAGAATGCATGCGCTGTGTATTTGAATTTGTGATAATTGGACAAATACATGCGTAGGCAGCCATGTTTTGTCAATGTTTCCTTTTTGCAGTGAAAAGGCAAGTTCTATAACCGCCGTATGCAATTCACATGCCCGCAGGCGGATGGGCGCTATGTTTTTATCGGAAAACGGTGAATAGGTGTTTCTAAAATCCTCAAAACATTCAATCAGATAACGCAGTAAATATTCATAACAATAGCGTTTAAATACTATCGATGGAGGCTTTATTTCCGCGACAATTTTTGATATGTCAAATTCTTTGCGGTATATCGCGTTTTGTACATACGCCTGTAATACATATTCAGATATGGGGATGCCATGTTCAAAAAGCATGCGTTCTACAGGCGTTTGGTCGCTCTGCGTGTTTATGCCTGTCAGTTTTGTATAATCAGGGATTTCTTTGCCCGCATACCAAAAACGGCTTTCCATGCCAAACGGGACAAGTTCGATTTTACATGTTTTTTCCAGCAGCAATTCTTCGGTGGAATATGCGGGAACCGAACACATCCTGGTGCCGCCCAAATAGTAAGCGTAGGCTATCTGTTCTTCGGTACAGTTGCAGGGGCCGGCCAGGGTAAAACTGTCATAAAAACTTTTCTCGGCCCATTCCAGCCAACTGTCGAGCGCT
>JAIRPM010000125.1 GCA_031257075.1 Spirochaetaceae bacterium | reverse complement strand
GTCGATTTGGGCGGCCGTTTCCGCATGATAGTGAACGAAATAGAAGCGATACCCATCGAAAAGCCTATGCCCCGCCTTCCCGTGGCGCGCGTCCTGTGGAAAGCGTACCCGTCATTGGCCGGCGCGGCAGAATGTTGGATACTGGCGGGCGGCACCCACCACTCGGTTTATTCCCAGGCGCTGACGGCCGAATACTGGCGGGCCTTTGCGGAAATGGCTCAGGTTGAATGTGTTGTCATCGGCAAAGAAACAACCCCAGAGCGCTTTGCGGATGAACTCCGCTGGAACGAAGCGTACTGGAATCGGTAGGGTAATGCTCTGTGCGGCAGCATGGGGAATTGCTTGACGGTAAGACGGAACGGGGGAAATTCTTGTGAACTACAAAACCTTGCAGGAAGAGGCATTCGAAGCAAACCGCGAAATACCGCTGCGCGGCCTTGCGATATACACCTGGGGGAATGTGTCGGCGTTTGATGCCGGCGCGGGAGCCTTTGCGATAAAGCCTTCCGGCGTACCGTATGACGCGCTCACTCCCGAAACTATGGTGATTGTAGATTTGGACGGCAAGGTGGTTAAAGGAACCATGCGCCCGTCATCGGACACGGAAACGCACAGAATGTTGTACCGCGCCTTTGGCGGGATAGCGGGCGTTGCGCACACCCATTCGCCGTACGCATGCGGCTGGGCGCAGGCTGCGCGCCCCGTGCCGGTTTTCGGTACAACCCATGCCGATTATACCCAGCAGGAAATTCCCTGTACGCCGTTTATTTCCCAGGAAGCCTTGCGCAATGATTACGAACTGGAAACAGGCCGCCTGATTGTTGACCACTTCCATACGAAAAAGATAAACCCGCTCCACTGCCCGATGGTTCTGGTAGCAGGCCATGGCCCCTTCACATGGGGAAAAAACGCCGCGGAATCGCTCTACCACAGCGCTGTGCTGGAGGAGGCTTGCAAAATGGCGCTTTTTACCCTCCAGTTAAAGCCTGACTGCCCCCCGCTTCCCGCTCACATCATCGAAAAACACTGGGAACGCAAACATGGGGATGCCGCTTACTACGGGCAGAACGCATAATGCCGCGGCAGTTCAGTTTGCGTCCGCTCAAAAGGAGATTTTTATGATAAAAGAAGCGATAATCAAAGCGGCAAACCGCGAATCGTTAAGTTATGACATGGCCGAGACGGTTATGCACGAGATTATGAACGGGCAGGCGACTGAAATTCAGATGGCGGCTTTTCTGACGGCGCTTGCGGTAAAAGGCGAGACCATCGACGAGATAACGGCCGCGGCCGCGGGTATGCGCAAACATTGCATACGGCTTTTGCACGAAATGGATGTTTTGGAGATTGTAGGCACAGGCGGCGACCGTTCCAATTCTTTCAACATATCAACAACTTCAGCGATAGTCATTTCGGCGGCAGGAGCGCCGGTTGCCAAACATGGAAACCGTGCCGCTTCAAGCAAATCAGGCGCTGCGGATGTACTTGAAAGCCTGGGAGTAAACATCGGTATTCCGCCGGAAAAAAGCGTGCAATTGCTGCGGGATATTGGATTGTGTTTTCTTTTTGCGCAAAATTACCATATTTCGATGAAGTATGTCGCGCCGGTACGCAAAGAACTTGGGATACGCACAATATTTAACATTTTGGGGCCTCTTGTAAATCCGGCGGGGGCGAACATGGAACTTTTAGGTGTCTATGATGAAAAACTTGTGGAGCCGCTCGCGCAGGTGCTTGCTAATTTGGGCGTAAAGCGGGCTATGGTTGTCTATGGGCAGGACGGGCTTGATGAAATTTCAATGAGCGCCCCTACGTCTGTGTGCGAAGTGCGGGAAGGCGCCTTTACGTCTTATACCCTTGAACCTGAAGAATTGGGATTCAAGCGGTGCGAAAAAGACGCCTTGCTGGGCGGCAGTCCGGCGGATAACGCAAAGATAACCCGCGCAATTCTTGCGGGTGAAAAAGGCCCCAAAAGGGATGCGGTTGTCTTGAATTCGGCGGCGGCTCTGCGCATAGCCCGCCCGGCGCTCACTATGCGCGAAGCCATCTGCCTTGCGGAAGAAACGATTGATTCAGGCAAAGCGCAAACGCAACTGGAGCGTTTTGTCGCTTTGTCGAACAGTTAGGGCAATGCAATCGGCAGGATGCGCTTTATTTTACTTTGTTGATGATTTCCTGGGCGATACGGTCGGTGTCGTCCCATGCTACCTGGCAGGTTCCGACAACTTTGTGGCCGCCGCCGCCGTATTTAAGCATAAGGCTGCCGACATCTACCGTAGCAGTCTTGTTGAGAATACTGTAACCGGCGGTGATAACGCAATTGACATCTTTTTTGCCATTGACTATCACTACCGAAATGTTTGCTTCAGGAAAAAGCGTGTATAACAGAAAGCGGTTGCCGGCATGAATTGTGTCAACTTTGCGCAAATCAACAACAACGGCTTTGCCTTCAACACGAGCGGTTTCTTTTATCATTTTTAGGTACAATTCTTTCTGTTCATTGTAAACTTCGATGCGTTCCTTAACATCAGGCAAGCGCAGGATTTCCCCAATCGGTTTGGAAAGCGTCATCGAAGCGAGCATTTTCATAAGGTCAAGGTTGCTTATGGTAAAATTGCGAAAACGGCCAAGCCCGGTGCGCGGGTCGGCAATGAAGCCAAGCATTACCCAGTCTTTGGGATTTTGAATTTCATCAATGGTCAAATTAGCGCTGTCCATTTTGTCGGCGGCTTTTACCATTTCGCTAAAACGGGACAATTTGGCATCGCCGCCATAGTAATCATAAATAACACGGGCGCAACTAGGCGCTTTTTTTGAAACGCCTTCAAATTTGAGCATCGTGCCAAGCCGCTCTACTTCGCTGGAATGATGGTCAAACCACAGTCCGCAGCCGTTGATGTAGGGCACATTAGCAACAACATCATTTTTTGTCGCTTCGATAAGCCCATCCTGAATATCCTTTGGATGAACAAAAAGCCATTCATTAATAACGCCGGCTGCTTCGAGAAGCGCGCCGCAGGCCAGCCCGTCAAAATCACTTCTAGTAATAAGTCTCATAGGTGAAACCTCCATCAAATAATGTCCCTAATTATAGAATAGATTGTTTTCTTGCGCTAGGGAGGGAAGGAACTGCAATTTGTAGAGTTGATTGCGCAGCGCTGCCTTAGATATCTAAAAAACGGCCGGTATAGGAGGCGCTGTCAAAACGCTGAATGTCCTCGTAACTTTCGCCAAAGCAGGTGTACAAAACAGGCAGATGCAGGCGGGAAGCAAGCGGAAAAACAATGCCGCCTTTTGCGGTGGAATCACATTTGGTAAGTATGACACCGCTGGGGCGCACCGCTTCACAAAACGTTTCCGCTTGAGCCAGCGCATTGGAACCGGTCGTTGAGTCCAGTACAAGATATTTTTTGTAGATGCATGCCTCCGGCGCCGCTTTTAGTACAATGCGGTCGATTTTTTTTAATTCATCGACAAGGGCGCTTTTTGTGTGCATCCGGCCGGCAGTGTCAGCGATGACCGGCGTATAGCCACCGGCGCGGGCGGCTGTTATTGCGTCATAAATGCAGGCGGCGCTGTCCCCGCCCTGTATTCCAGATACTACCCGCACGCCAAGCCGTTCTCCGTGTATTTTGAGTTGGTCGATCGCCGCGGCGCGAAACGTGTCGGCGGCAGCAAGAAGGGGTTTGGTTTCGTTCTTGTAGAGGGCGGCAAGTTTGGCGGCGCTTGTCGTTTTCCCAACGCCGTTTACCCCCAAAAGAAGCAGGACAGTCAGCGCGCCGGGCGCCGCATCGCAAGGCGCCGGTTGTGCAGCGTCAAGCATCTCGCGCAGTAAGGCTGCTAGTTTTGTTTTGGCAGCCTGCGCGTCCGACAGGCCTTCTTTACGGCAGATAGCCCGCAAATTGTCTGCCATTTTGAACGCTTCGAGCGCGGGAAAATCGCCTTCGACAAGCGTGTCCGCCAAATCGTCAAAAAAGGCCTCATCGAGCGTTTTGTGTAAACCGAAAAATGATGCCAGCGTAGTACCGAATCCCATAACGTCTGTATCCTTATTTTAACCCAGAAAATCAAGGTTATAACTGGGCCGCCTGCTTTTGGCCATCTGTTCCTGAAAAAGGCCTATGCCCGCATTGTGGATGCGTTCAACATCCAGCGTGGAGGGCGGGCCATGACCGGGCAGTATGACTAAATTGCCATGAAGCGCGAAAATTCTGTTTTGAATTGTTGAAATAAGCCGCATCGCGCCAAAAGAACTAGAGGTGCTGCCCAAAAGGCCGGCGCTCAAAGCATCACCTGTAAATAAAAGGTTGTCAATTTTGTATACAACAGAATCTGCCGAATGGCCGGGCACCGCAAAGACTTGTACTTCAAAATTTGAACCGATAGTTAGAATGTCGCCGTCATGTATAACATTTGATTTGCAATCAAGTACGGTTTTTCCCGCCGAATAAATTTCAACATCATAAATACGTTTTAGTGAACGCAGCCCGGCAATATGCGCATTATGTTCATGCGTAACAAGCACTGCTTTCAGCGAATATGAATTATTTTCGATATATTTAAGTACCGTTTCGTCCATAGCGCCTACGTCGATAATAACCGCTTCCCGCACTGCTGAATCTGCGGGTTCATGGCCTGCGCCGATAATATAGAGGTTGCTGAATGTCTGCGGGCAGTAATGCTGATAAAGCCTCATAGTATTTCGTCCATTTTGTATACCGCTTCGGCGGTATTTGATGCTTTGAATGATACATTTGTTTGGCTGCTGTCTATAAAAAAGACTTTTTTTACATTGCAGTCGTTAAAGGATGTGCTGCTTATGGTTGCCGTGATAAATCTGCTGTTGTACATATTAGAATGGTCAAATCTGGTATCGACAATTGCCGCCCCGTTAAAATTGACATGCAGAATATCTGAATTGCAAAAAGTACAATCTTTGATGGCGGCGCCGCCGAGCGCGGCATAATCAATGATCGAATGAGAAAAATCGCAGTTGTTAAAAGAGGCAAAATCAAAAAAACAGATTTTTATTATTGTTTTGTAAAAAGAACATGAATTGAAGACAGCCTGCGAAAAATTTGAGGTGTAAAAATGCTGCCCGCTGAAATCGACATTTTTGAATTCAAGGCCTGCTCCTACCATGTCCACAATAGATGTTTTGCGTTTCATTTCTTCCGCCATTTGAACGGCAAAAGATTCTTTGTCCGCTATATGGTTTGCGCAGAGGTTAACGCCGGTTAGCGCCGGCTTCATACAGCCGGCTGCACAGGGGATAAACTGCCACACTGTCTATACCCCTAGTTTTTCTTCAAAACGGACGAGAGCTTTTCCGTCCAAAAGCGGTTTGCCGCTGCCGCCGGACAGCCTCCGTTTAAGTTCGGCGTATTCATCACGGGAAAATGTTGTTGAGCCTAGAATGTGCCGCTCAAACGCTTCGCAGGCAACAGGCGCTACATGCTTTGCTACAGTGAGCATTGCTTGAGCGTACATGCGAATTTCCTTTTGCGCATGGGCACCGAGCCTTAATTCCAGAAAGTGAAACAAATTGTTCAAATCAATCTGCCAGTACCATTCGGTGTAAAGGGACAACGGCAGGTTAATACGCGCCAGTTCGCGGGCAAGCCCTTGTTCGACCATACGGCTATAACTTTCGTAAGCCTCTTGCTGCCCCGCTTGCAGAGCCAACCGCACTTTTTCAGCTTCACCGGGGGGCAGCGGCTCGGTCGCGCGCCCCTGTTTGTTGTCGGTACTTTGCGGGCTTACGTCTTCCGGCGCGGGAACATAAAATTCGTCTTTCATTACTGAATAACGCCCTGAAATCTCATTGAGCCGCGCTGTGCGGTGCCTGACCATTTGCCGCGCAATAAAAATGGGCAATTTCATATGAAACGTAAAAACAACCTGTTCAAAAGGGCTGGTGTGCCGGTTGCGGAGCAGATAATCGATAAGGCCGGCATCTTCACGGTAATTTTTGGTGCCGTCGCCATAGGATACCCGCGCCGACTGCACGATGCGGCTGTCGCTGCCCATATAATCAACCAGCCGGACAAAACCTTTGTCCAAAACGTTGAATTTTTTATCAAGAATGCCTTCG
>JAIRPM010000124.1 GCA_031257075.1 Spirochaetaceae bacterium | reverse complement strand
GCAGGCCTCGTATCAGTTTCTGCTCACCTATCTTTTGAGTTACGGCTACAAATGGAAAGACGCAAAGCGCATCCCCTATCAGCCTATGCACACGGCGGGCGCTTCGGTTGACGTGTCGTGGGGTTCGGGTTCGGTTATGTTTCAGGCGCACTACGAAAGCCTACGTTACTACACGGTTACAAACACGATAGAACTTGCCCCCTATCTGCTGCTCAACCTCAATATAAGTCAGAATGTAAGCGAACATATCCGCCTCTTTGCCATATTCCGCAACCTGTTGAACCGCAGTTACGAATCGTACAACCGCTACCCCATGCCCGGGCTTAATATCACGCTGGGCGCGCGCTGGCAATGAGCGGCTTAGCGCAGAACAAACCCGGCTTAGAACAGAACGAACCCAACCGGCGCTTTACCAAAAATCTTTATAGTCCGCCGGATGCTGGAAGGGATGCGCCGCCTCGTAGTCCGCTGCGAGCGCGAATAGGGTTTCCTCGTCAAAGGCGCGCCCCAGCAGTTGAACACCGACAGGAAGCCCGCCCTCGACCGATGCCTGAAACGACAGCGCCGGCAGCCCGGCAAGGTTCGCGCAGCAGGTATAAAGGTCGGCCGCGTTCTGCTCAAACGCGGAAAGCCCCGCCCCGCCCCGCCCGAAAGCGCGGCACGGAAACACCGGCATAAGAATAGCGGCGGCATGGTGTTCGCCCCCCCCTGCCCCGCCGCCCACTATTCTTTCAAAACTTTCCCGTATAGCCGCCCGAATCCGCTGGGCGCGGTGGTAGTAGCGGTCTTGAAAGCCGGAACGGAGAACAAATGTGCCGAGCAGAATACGCAGTTTCACCTCAGCCCCAAAGCCTTCTTCACGGGCTTTCTCGACAAGTTCATCGGCATTTTCAGCGCCGGCGGCGCGTTTGCCGTAGCGGACACCGTCAAAACGGGCAAGATTCGCGCTTGCCTCGGCGGTAGCGATGGTATAGTACGCCGGCGCGGCATATTTGAGCGCCGGTATGTCAATATCGGTAAGCGTATAGCCCAGCGCCGCAAAACGCTCCTTCGCCTTCTCAAACCCCGCCGCCGTCTCTTTTTCCAATGCCCTCGGCGCAAGAACAGCGATGGTTTTGCCGGTTGCCGGTTGCCGGCACCTTTCTGTCCACTGCCCACTGCCCGCGGTAGTTTGGTCTCTCTCATCCTTGCCTTTGATAACATCGAAAACGGACTTGCAGAGAGCGGTGTTTTTGGCGAGGATGCCGACGGTGTCAAGGCTGGAAGCATAGGCGACAAGGCCGAAGCGGGAGACGGCGCCGTAGGTGGGCTTTAAGCCGGCTACGCCGCAGAATGCCGCCGGCTGGCGCACCGAACCGCCTGTGTCGGAGCCGAGCGCGAAGGGGGCAAGCCCCGCCGCGACAGCCGCCGCCGAACCGCCTGAAGAACCGCCCGCCACGCGGCTTTCGTCCCAGGGGTTGTTTGTTTTCTTGAGCGCGGAAGCGTCTGTTGAGGAACCCATACCGAATTCGTCCATATTGGTCTTGCCAAGCGGGAATGCGCCCGCTTCTTGCAATTTGCGGACGGCGGCAGCGGTGTACGGCGCGCGGATAGGGGCGAGCAGTTTGGAACCGCAACTTAAAGACATACCTTCGACCGCTATGTTGTCCTTGACGGCAAACGGCAGCCCGTCAAGCCCGCGGTTTTGGCCGGTGCCGGCGGCGGCTTTGGACAATGCCGCCGCGTCAACTTCGATAAAAGCGCCTATTTTTTCTTCTGTCCGCGCAAAATACGCGGAAAAATCTTCGTTACCGGACATGGAGTACAGTCAGTATGCCGCAAGCACGGGGCTTTGTCTAGGGCAGCGCTGATTGCGCCTTTCTTAGCGCATTTCTTCGAGGGCTTTTTCCGCTTCGGCTATTTCATCGTATTTTACCGTACCGGAAGCGTAAATAATCGAGTTTTCGTGGCCTTTTCCAAGTAACAATACAATGTCGCCCTCTTCCGCAAGTGAAAACGCTTTCCGTATCGCTTGCGGGCGGTTCGGTATCAGGAACAGGGTTTTGCCGCGTTCCTTGTTTTTGATACCCGCCGCGATTTCCTCCAGAATTGCCGCCGGTTCCTCGCCGCGGGGGTCTTCATCGGTAAGAATAACGACATCGCTATAACGGGCGGCAATTTCGCCTTGAAGCGGGCGCTTTTGGGTGTCCCGCTCCCCCGCCGAACCGAATAGCGCAATAATCCGCTTGCCCGTTTTGTCCGCCCGTTCCCGCAGCGGCGGAAAAATCGTGGTAAAAGACGAGGGGGTGTGCGCGTAATCAACCAGCGCCTCAAACGGCTGGCCTTTGCTGACAGCCGTCATACGGCCTTTGACGGGAAGCAACTGCGGCACATACCGGATAAGGTCTTCCGCCGGTATCTTTAGCAGTTTTGACACAACGATAAGGCTTGCCGCGACATTTGCCGCATTGAACGCGCCGGGAAGGCGGTCGGTTACCGGCAGAACCTCGTACGCTTGACGCGGCGGCGTGATGGTATAGGTATTGCCTTCCCGCGCGCCGCGTATATCTCTGATGACATACGTTGGAAATGTATTGCCTCCCTCGTGAAGGCCGAATCCCAAAACCTCGCAGGGCGCGGCTTCGGCGAAGTATCCGGCACTGGGGTCGTCCCCATTTACAACGCCGAATGGTTCGCGGACAAAGGGCTTTTTTACACGGCCCAAAACACGGAACAAATTGGCTTTATCATCGCGGTACTGTTCCCAAGAGCCATGAAATTCAAGGTGTTCGTGGGTAACATTGGTCATAACGCCGGCATCAAAGGCCACATCGCCGAGGCGGTTGAGCCGACGGGAAAGGCCATGCGAGCTTGATTCTATAACCGCATACCGGCAGCCGTTTTCGGCCATTTCGGCAAGCCGCTTATGGATAACGGTTGCTTCCGGCGTGGTTTGGTGTTCGGGATTCCAGCGTTCCTTTCCATCAACACTAAACTGCACGGTTGAAATAAAGCCCGCTTTTTTTCCGCAAAGCCGGAGAAGTTGGAAAATCAGATACACGGTGGTGCTTTTACCCTCGGTACCGGTTACGCCTATCACGGTAAGTTTGCGGGATGGGGAGCCGTAGTATTCATCGGCTATCGGCGACATCGCAAAACGGCTGTCATTTACCTTTAGGTAATGAACGCCGGGCGCATAACTGTCCAATTCTTTTTCATGAACAATGTGGGTTGCTCCCCGCGCTATGGCATCGGGAATGTAATCATGGCCGTCGGCATGAATACCGGGAAGGGCAAAGTAGAGAGCGCCCGGCACGGCCTCGCGGGAATCGTAACAGAGCGATACGGGGCGAGGCGCGGAAAGAAAATCGGAATAGATACTCATATTTCTATATCGGATATTAAGGCCATGTACCGCGTCCCGGGCATCCGTCCCCTCCCCTGCCCCGCCCGCCAACGCCCGTAAGAGGTCATTCATCGTAATGATGCCGCGAAACCCGCCGTATTCGTCAAGCACAAACGCGAAACGCCCATACCGGCCGGCCGGCCCCATCTTGTGAAACAACGCGCTTGCCTTGATGCCTTCGGGTACAAAGTTCGCTTCGCGCACCGCTTCTTTGAGGACAACGGAGCGGCTTTTGTCCTCCAGCGCAAGATAATCGCGGGCATACAGAACGCCGGCTATATCATCAACCGTCGGGCCGCAGACAGGGAAATAGGTGTGATGATTTTCCGTTATTATCCGCCGCCAGTCCGCATCACTGTCTTTCAGCCACAATATACAAGCATCCAGCCGGTGCGTCATCAATTCGGCGGCGGTGGTATCGTCAAATTCAAATATATGCTGAATCATTTCCTTTTCGTGCTTGGCAATGGCGCCGTGTTCGCTTCCTTCATCGACAAGAAGGCGTATTTCTTCTTCGGTTACGGTAGATTCAGGCGTATTCGGGTCTATGCCGGAAAGCCGGAGTAAACCGTTGACCGCGCCCGAAAGGATGCGGACAAGCGGTGAAAAAAGGGCGGCGCTTATCCACAAAAAGCCGGAAAGCCTGTAAGCGAGCGCCTCCGGCTTCCGCATGGCAAGGCGTTTGGGGAAGAGTTCGCCGGCCACCATCGAAATGTAGGAAAAGACAAGGGTAACGGCGACAACCGCCGCCGTTTGCAGGGCTTGCGCCCCGACCGGCAGCGAAAGGCGCGCAAGCAGGCCGGCGAGCCGGCGGGCGAAACTATCCGCGGCAAAGGCGCTTCCCAAAAAGCCCGCGATGGTAACGCCTACCTGTATTGTGGCCAGATAGCCGGACGGCGTTTTGAGCAATTTTACCAGCCGGCGGGCCTGCCTGCTCCGCGCCGTCCGGGGAACAGCCTCGGATTCTTTTTCCAGTTTAAGTTGGTTGAGCGACAGAAGCGCGATTTCCGCCGAAGCGAAAACCGCGTTAAACGCGATAAGTGCTAATTGAACAATTATCTGAAGGAACATTACCCGGTAACGGACACGCTAACTATTCGGCAACGCCTTTTGGCCGACCTCATTGCCGGGAAGCGCTCCCATCTTTTGTTTAAGTTCGAGGAGCATCGCATCGGCGCTGGAATCGCTTTTTTCGAGTTGCGCGAATTTCTTTTCAAGGTCGCTGTCCGCGCTAAAATCGGCCAATTCCTTTGAAGCTTCCGCCTGCGCTTCCATTTCATCAACTTTTTGCGCCATACGGTCAAAAGTATCAAATGACGCTTTGTTTCCCGCCATACCGCTCATCGTATCGTGAATCTTCTGCTGAGCCTCGGCACGCTTGGCGCGGGCAATAAGGAGATTTTTCTTGCGCTGCGCTTCATCTATCTTCAGTTGCAGCTCTTTCAACGAAATTTTTAGTTTTTCGACCGAATCTTTTTGAGCCAGCCATTGCTTGTTGTACTCGGCATAAGCGTTGTCGTAATCCTGTTTGCGAAGCAGCGCTTCCCGCGCAAGGTCATCTTTACCCGCTTGAACGGCAAGCATAGCCTTGCGTTCCCATTCTTCAACCAACTGCTTTTGGCTTGCGGTTTCGCGTTCCAGTTTCTTTTCATCGGCAATGGCCTGAGCCACCGCCTTTTTGGACGCGATAAGCTGCTCATTCATATCGAGAATGAGTTGATTAAGCATCTTCTCGGGCTTTTCCGCTTTGCCGATAAGGGCGTTAATGTGAGACGCGATAACGGTTTTGAGCCTAGAAAACATTCCCATAGCGCAGCCCTAACCCAAAAATACGTGGCCTGTTTCGTCAACAGCCAAAATCGTTTTACATTCCGAACAGCGGAAACGCCCCGCTTTAACAGCCTTTAGTTTTTTCCCGCAGATGGGGCAGGCAAAAATTTGCGGGAACGTCCCGTTTCCTGAGGCTGTCCCGTCATTTTTGAAGTGCCCTTCCGCCGCATCGAGGCTGTCTTTTATGGTAAAAAAAGTCGAAAAGCCAAGAAGTTGAAAAACTTCGAATACTTTGGGCTGTACTTCAAAAAGCACGAGGTCGCCGCTTTTCTGTTTAAGCGCTTTAAGAAACGTAGTGAACGAACCTATCCCCGTAGAGGAAACATAATTCAACCCTTTACAGTCAAAAGCCAAATTGATAAAGCCGCCGTCAATAGCCCGCTGAACGCGCTTTTGAAAAGAGTTAGAATTATAGGTGTCAATATAGCCCATCAATACAAGAATAAGCCCATTTGATACGCCGTCTATCCGTCTTAAGTCGATTTTAAGGCTGTCATCCTTGTCATCGTCAAATCCGGCTACAATCTCATCATTAGTCATACCAACCTTCTTTCTTTAGTATAAAAATTTCAAGCCTCTGTCATTGGTTTGCAAGACGCCGCTCCCGCAAACGCCCCGCTGCCGTAAACCGTTTTCTAACGTTGCGGCGTACAACAGCCTCAGGCTAATACCTTTTGAGAGGTTTGTTGTAAAGCAGTGTACCGGATTGTTTTTTTTTTGACAAGAGAGCGGCAAAAAGGCTTGAACCCGCCGCTCTTTCCCGTATTCTTTTTTTTCGGGCAACGCGGATTCGAACCGCGGACCCCAAGTCCCCCAGACTTGTACGCTAAACCAACTGCGCCATTGCCCGAAAAGCCCGGCTATCCGCCGGATTCTTTTCTTTAGTCTAGTGTAGCGCAAAAAACAAAAAAAACAAGCCCCCCGGTTTCCGCTTTAACAGAGCCGGGGGGCAGCAAAATGTTTTCGCGGAAGACTAGGGCGTTTGTTTAGTCTTCCGTAATGTTGTTACGGAAGACTATAGCGTTTGTTTAGTCTCCCGTAATGTTTTTACAGGAGACTATAGCGTTTCCGCAGTCTCCCGTAAAACACCTACAGCGGACTGAAAAGGAGCCTTTCCCAAAGAAAGACACCTCCCTGCCCCCTGCTCACTTTTTCAACACAGGCCAGTAGAAGGCCGCGCCGGTTTTGGTAAGGCCGTCAAAGTCCCAGATGGTATCGCTCCAGCCGAGGGCGCCGGTTTTCCATGTAGCCGGCAGTTTGAATTGGGCCTCTGTTTTTCCAAGGCCGGCAAGACTGCCGGCATCGCCGGCATCATCGGCGCCCGGATAAGCGCCATTGGTTTTCCCGACACGCATATTCTTTAGCGCGTAGTTGTTGGAGAACGTAACTACCCCCGCGCTGCCACTGGGATTGTCGCCGCCGTAAATTCTCTCTACATGGGCGATATCTTCGTTCCCCGTGGGCTCTATTGCCAGAGTCCTTTTTACCAGCGCGGCGCAATTTTCTATGGTTAAGGAAACGGCATTTTCGCCATAGCGTTTGCCTCCGGCAATTCCGCCTACAAAAACATCATTGGTGATGGCAGAAAAATCTGTTCTTGCGCTGTTGTCCAGCACAATGTCGCCTGTGGAATAACAATTTGAAACGGTAAGCGCGCTGTTTGTTCCGCCCATACCGGCAATCCCCCCGATGTATACTTTCTGGTTGTTAGCCAGTTTTATTTGGAAATCAACATTGGCGCGGCAATTCCTAATGGTAACCGGAGCGCGGGAAACCGCCAAAATACCGCCTATCGCAATGATGTTGCTTGTATTTGTCGCTGTGTTGGTCGACTCCACATCAATCGACAAGTCAACCGAACAATTTTCTATAATTGACCCGCCGCCGGCCCCCTGGAATTCACATATAAGCCCGCCTACCGTAAGAAAGGTAGAGGTTATGTTGGCAAATTCAAAAGTGCCGGTGAGATGGACATTCCGTATTGTTCTCGTCCCGGACGTGTTTACCAGACCTAGAATCCCGCCGAAGGAAAGGTTGTGCACATCGGAACGCTGAGACGTTTCGGCTTCAATTGAAAAATTCTCTACCACCGCGCCGTCACCGAGCGTTTTGAACAGCGCCAGATTGCGCGCGCTTTGTGACGGTTTCAACTTCAGCCCTCTTATCGTGTAACCGTTGCCAAAGAAGTGTCCCTGATAACCGGTGGGGCCTTCCCAACTGTCAACAGGCAGACTGTTTGAGTCCCGGTAGTCCTCCAAATTGATGTCGTTGGCCAGGCTGTAGTTCGCGGTGAGGTCAACGCCGCCATTCCCGTCGCCGCCGAGTTTCTCGTAGAACTCGTTTGCGTTGGAGATGCGGTTGCCCACATCGTCGGCTTGTATCGTAAGGGATAGAAGGCTCGCGGCCGGGGTCTCCCAGTTTGATGCCGCTGCCGGTTTGGCGGCGGTTATAGCGGCGGTGGCGGGGAAAAGCGCCCCGCTCTCGTAGAGTTTGTTCGCTTCCACCTCGTC
>JAIRPM010000073.1 GCA_031257075.1 Spirochaetaceae bacterium | reverse complement strand
CGCTATAACCAATTTTGTTATCATGGTTGATATAGTAGACATTATTGAATTTTTGCGCCCCCGCGGTTTGTACCGGTTTATGTATGCAAGCGCCGGAATAGAAATTCGCCTGCTCGAAGTTCTGAATATTCGTGCCGGAATTACGGGAATGCTGCCATCGGTGGGAATTGGATTTGATTTTATGGCTTTCAAACTGGATGCCGCTTTCTTTATGAAGGATATCGGAAACGACTATTTTGATTTTTTAAGTTATGGCGCGGCGCTCAGTATTTTGTGGCGGTATTAGCGGGGAAATCGATAAGGGCAGCGCAGCCGTTTTCCGGCGGTAAATTTTTTTGGAGTATATATGAATTTTGAACGCTATATTTTAGTTGATTACGAGAATGTACAAAATTTTTCGGGTGATTTCATTGATGAAAGTACCAAACTCATAATTCTGCGCGGCGAAAATCAAAAAAAACTGCCGGCGGAACTTATCGAAATGACGCAGCCATGGGGCGCGTCGGTAGAATGGCACGGCGTACCGGGCAAGGGGAAAAACGCGCTTGATTTTTTTATTGCGTATTTTTTGGGTTTTTTTGTTTCGATGGCGGCAGACAAAGAATATATTATCTATTCAAAAGATACTGGTTATGACCCGCTCATCCGGTATTTATCCACGCGCAATATACGAATACGGCGCATTGTCAGTTTTCAGGAATTGGACATAGATAAACCGGTTTATATTGACAACACCATGACTGAAGATTTAGAACGCGTACGTGAAAACCTGCAAAAAGTTCCCGCAAACAAGCGTCCCAAAACAAAAAAAAGCCTGCGCGGGCACATTAAAACGCTGCTAAAGACAAAAACCGATGATGAAATTATAAAAGTTGTCGAAGATATGTTTATTGTCAAAATGATATATATGGAAAATGGTCATATAAAGTATGCGTTGTAAAACAGCCGTATTCTTGTTACTGCCGATGCTTTTCGCTGTGGCGCAGGCAGCCATCCCTGTAAAGGCAGCCGCGCAGGAAATTAAATTTACGGAAATGGCACAGCCTTTTGAAATGCCTTCATCACGGGCTTATGGGGGAGGGGGCTATCATGCGGCTTTTGCTGATGACCTAAGCGCGCTGTTTGCCAACCCTGCCGCGCTTTCTTCTATACCCGGGCAGATAAGCATAGCGGAACTTACCTTGTCTGCATGCGGCCTCAGTATGGTTGAAATGTTTGCCGATTATTTTTTTCAAACAGGCGATAAAACTTATCTGACTGAACTGCAGCAGAGCCAAAAAAACGCGATAGACCTTGGCGGGCCGCTTGGCCTTGCTCTTGCGTACAAAGGCTTCGGTTTTGGCGCATACAATGTTGTACGCAGTAATATTACATGGACAGACGAAACGATACGCCGGCCTCGTCCTGAATTTTCCACTGAATTTATTATTCTTGCGGGATATGGTTTAACTATGTTTGATACCGGCACGGCGCGCGGCGAAATCGGCCTTTCGTTAAAATTCCTTTACCGCACTATTCAAGCCTCATTGGCATCACTTCAGGGCGTACAGTACTTTATTGAAACGCTAAACGATCACATGATGGAAACGCAAATAGGGTTTGGCGCCGATGCGGGCATGCGTTTTGAATTTGGCACCTTTTCAGTAGGGCTTGTTATTCATGACCCCTATTCACCTATTTTTGCCGACCACTACAAAAACAAAAAATCTTATGAAAACGGAACAGTGCTGGAATCGGCAACTCTTACGGTACAGCCGCGCCTTGCTATGGGAATTGCATGGTGCCCCCCCCCCCCATTTTGGCGGCACATCAACACGGATTTCACATTGACGCGCGATTACCGCGACATCCTTTCCGTATTAGACGCAACAGCCCGCGACCCTCTTTTGGAATTGAGCGCGGGCTTTGAAGTAACGCTCAAAAAAACTTTTAGTTTCCGGGCGGGCTTTTTTGAAATGCTCCCCGCCGCCGGTTTGGGCATAAACTTTGGGCTTTTCAAACTGGACGCTTCCATTTTTATGCTGGAAAGCGGGCTTGTTGTGTGGGAGGCTCCCAGCCTTGCCTTTTCGATTAGTTTCCTTTGGCGCTATCCTTTCCCGCCGGTGCGCGATGAATAAATTTCTCTTAGGAAAGCAATGAAATGAGAAACTACAAGGGGTAACGCTGATTAGCATCGAGTTAAGCAGCGTTGATTAGGACAAAGAAGATGTTATTTGCTAAACGGAATATATTGACTTTGCTCTACGCCGTCTTTGTTGTGAGCGGGCTGTCCGCGCAGGAAATGCAGATTTCGGGCGGCCCTGAATTTGGCATAGGTGTTTTTGAAATTGACAATAGTTTTGTATCTGGTCCACCCCTTTTGCTGCCTACTCTTTATAAAGAAAAAATAGATGCCGCTTTTCTTGCGCCGGGTGTGAGTTTTGCGGTGCGGTCTTTTTCCGATACGAGCAGGCCTGTTCAGGCGGGCTTTATTTTTCGGGACAGGGCGATTTTCATTACTAATGTTGAACTTACCGGAACGGTTTCCCGCAACGCTTCTTCCGAGAGGCTGTCGGAATCGTATTCTGCGGCAGACAATGATTTTTTCATAGGGCTGCTGGACTTTGACACCGGCGTATCGGTGCGGCATATACTTTCAAAAAGACTGCAATTCTATACCGATTTGGGCGTAAATTTTAGCATAATGCAGTATAAAAACTTTGAAACATACGACACGCTGGATTATTGGGGAATGGGTTTGTTTGCCGCTTTGTCCTTGCAGGTGAATTTAGTAAAAACGATGTATTTAGAATTTGGATTAAACACGATTATGAATCTTCTTTCAAATCAGGAAGGATACCGCCATAATTTGAAGGCTGACTATGAAGATTCAGGGAGAACCGATTTAACATCTATTGCGGTATATGTACACATCGGCTGGCGGATTGACCTTAAAAAATACGCCGCTGTTCCCAGTCCTGAAACCGCCGCTCCTGGGAGTTGAATTTAAAAGCGCTTCCCAAGAGTAAGATTTCAGGCTAGATTGAACGTATGAAACCATTTATAGAAATTTGCGCTGTTTCGCCGGAATTGTGTGCGGAGGCCTGGGCGCGTGGGGCACGGCGCGTGGAGTTGTGCCGCCAGTTGGATGTTGGCGGCCTTACTCCGTCTTATGCCGAAATCAGAGCGGCGCGGGAGGCTGCTCCCCAATTGGCAATAAACGTACTGGTCAGACCGCGCGCCGGTGATTTTGTTTATACCAAAAGCGAACAGGAAATTATGTTCCGTGATATTGAGGCCTGCCAAAAAGCGGGCGTAAACGGCGTAGTCTTAGGTTGTTTGCGTTCTGACGGCAGCCTCGACTATGATTTATTGAAGGCGTTTTGTAGTGCCGCGGGGCAGGGTGGGCAAAAACCGCTTTCGGTAACGTTTCATCGCGCCATAGACGCGGCCCGCGACCCTCTCGGTGAATTGCGCTCTATCAAGGACTGCGGCTGTGAGCGTATCCTCAGTTCCGGCGGTAAAAACAGCGCGGAATACGGTACAGCGCTTCTTAAACAAATGGTAGAATTGGGCCGCGCTTGCGGGCTTGCCATTATGCCCGGCGGCGGCATCCGCGCAAGCAACCTTCCTAAAATTGCCCAAGAAACAGGCGCTGCCGAATTTCACAGTTCTTCCCTCGAAGTACTTGATGTCGAATTATGAGTTGTACAAACACTGTGTACTATGCCCCCGTGCCTGCGGCGCAAACCGGCTAGAGGGAGGGCGCGGCTTTTGCGGAGAAGATGCCGCGCTGCGGATTGCCTGCGCTTGTCTCCATTGTGGAGAAGAGCCGCCGCTGACGGGCAAAGCGGGGTCGGGAACGGTTTTTGTAAGCGGCTGTAGCCTGCGATGCGTTTTTTGCCAGAACTACCAGATTTCCCGCTATGGGATGGGGCGGGCGCTTAGCGGGGAAGAATTTGCCGCGCTCTGCCATCTTTTACAAAACAAGGGTGCGGCCAATATCAATATTGTAACGGGAACTCATGCTGCTCCGGCCATTGCCGGCGGGCTGGCGCTTGCCCGCGCGGGCGGGTTGTGTTTGCCTGTACTCTGGAATACTTCTGGTTACGAAAGCCTTTCCACACTCAGTCTTTTGGATGATGTTGTTGACGTTTTTCTTCCTGACCTGAAAACGCTGAGTACCGGCCGCGCCCGTGATTTTTTTGGCGCGGCAGATTATCCTGCGATTGCCGCCGCTGCCGTACAGGCGATGATAGATGCCAAACCGCTGTCCTTTTCACAAGACGGAGCGCTTATTCAAGGCGTTCTTGTCCGGCATCTTGTTCTGCCCGGCCACCTTGACGAAACCAGAACTGTACTGGAATGGTTTGCCCGTTATGCGCAAGGCCGCGCCCTTCTTTCACTTATGACCCAGTACACCCCGCTGCCGAATAGACAGCCTGAAACGGAAAAACCGGCCTCTCTGCCTGAACGTTTTGTAAATGAAGCGGAGTACGAAACTCTGCTGCGCTGGCTTGAAGAACTGGGAATAGAAGACGGCTACTATCAGGAGTTGGAGCCCGGCAGCGCATGGCTGCCCGATTTTTCCCAAGCCGAGCCGTTTCCCGGCGGGCTTGGGCGGTGTATTTGGCACTGGAAAACAGATGGGGCGGTTGCCCTCGTATAAGTTTTCCCGCGTCTGCTGGTTTCAATAATAAGCAGCGCCGCCCAACGCAATCCTGGGGCAATTTTACAGGCGCGCTTCATTATTGATTTAAGGTGAGAACATCCGGGCGGCTGTTTTTTTCTGCCATAAAGTAAGCGCGGTCGATAATGCTTTTTAATTTTTCCCCATAAGCCGTATCTGCCGCCCATTTCCCGGAAAGTTCGTAAATAGTTGGCGCGCTGCCATAGCGTACATAACCATAGCGCGGGTCAACCAGTTTTTGTGTTAATGGTATGGTAGACCCGTAGGCTTTTAGGTGCTGGATTTGCGCGCGCACACCGATACCCACAGTCGCAAAGCGCTCGCCAGGGGTCATTGCGTTTACTGCTCCCAATCCGCCAAAATTGTTCATATCCTGCGAAACCAGGCGGTCAAACCGCAAAAAGCCTGTTTCCAAACACATCTGTGAAAAAGCGACATCGTGATTCACGCCTTCGAGCGCCGATTCGTGGATATAGAGCGCAGCAAAATCGCGGGCAAAATCGCTGTCTATTTCAGGATTAGCGCTGGTAAGCCAGTCTGCCATTTCATCCACACTCAAACTCCCGCGGCCCATAATGGCATAAGATTTAGCGTAGAGAATGTTAGACGGTTCCCCTGCGGCTTCTTGTTCTATTTTTGTTTCAACAAAATTTGTTTCACCAAAACATGGCATTCCCGACGCGGCAATGACCAGAAAATATAAAAAACAGTTCTTCATAGTAACAGTATCGGAAATTTGAAAATGCCAGTTTATAGAGTCTGCCGCAAAACCGCGTTTTTATTGGACTTGTTCAGGTTACCGAACAAGTCCAATAACTGCAATTATAAACCCGAAGTTTTGTAACTGCCGCATATAGAAATTTTTTGATACTATTATGGAGAAATTCTGTAAATACGCAAAAGGAATTTAAGCGGGCTTCTTATACAAAATATTTTTTTTGTTTACACTTTGATAATGGTAAAAAAATTGATAGTTGAAGGGTTAAAAAAATCATTCAATACCGGTTTTGAAGCGCTCAATGGCATTGATATGGAAGCGGAAGAAGGTGATGTTATTGCCGTTATCGGCCCGTCCGGTTCAGGGAAATCTACCTTGTTGAGGTGCCTTAATATGCTGGAAGTCCCGACTGAGGGGCGTATTTTTGTAAACGGTATAGAATTGACCGCGCCCGGCGTGGATATCAACAAAGAACGGCGGAATATTGGCATGGTTTTTCAGCAATTCAACCTGTTCCCGCATCTGACGGTAAAACGCAATGTTTCGCTCGCGCCTACCGACTTGAAACATACCGGCAAGCAGACGGCGGAAGAACAGGCGATGGCGCTTTTACGGCGTGTCGGGCTGGAGGACAAAGCGGACAGTTACCCCCGCCAACTTTCGGGTGGGCAGCAGCAACGTGTAGCCATTGCCCGTACACTGGCAATGGAACCCAGTTTAATTCTTTTTGATGAACCCACAAGCGCCCTCGACCCTGAAATGATTAACGAAGTGCTTCATGTTATCCAGGACCTTGCCCATAGCGGAATGACTATGCTCATAGTTACTCACGAAATGAATTTTGCCCGCGATATTGCCAATAAAGTCATCGTATTGGAAAACGGCCTTATTCTTGAACAAGGTTCGCCGGAACAAATTTTTCAAAATCCGCGAGAACCGCGAACCAGACAGTTTTTAAGCATGGTGCTTGGCGCGGGTACTGCTAAACAAAACGTCAATGCCTCGAATCCTTGACACCGCGCTCGTAATTCCCGTTATTGCGCGGCTTGCGGTACAGGCGGCCTGCGAGTTGCCGGCAGCCTGCCTCGGGGCATTACAGGATGCCTTGCACCATGAAGAATCGCCCTATGGCAAAGAAACTCTTGCCGCCCTCATTGAAAATGCCGTTTACGCGCGGCATGAGCAAATTCCATGCTGTCAGGATACGGGCGCTTGCCTTGTCTTTATGGAAATCGGGCAAGAAATATGCTGGACGGGCATGCCGCTTGCCTATGCGGTAAACGAAGGCGTGCGGCGCGGCTATACCGGCGGTTTCTTGAGAAAATCTATGGTAAACGACCCGCTTGAGCGGGTAAACACCGGTGATAATACGCCCGCCATTCTTCATACCGAAATAGTGCCGGGCGACAAAGCCGCCATAACCGTTTTCCCTAAAGGGGGCGGCAGTGAAAATATGGGCGCTTTTGCCGTGCTCTTGCCGTCCGCAGGTGAAGAAGGGATAAAGCGTTTTGTATTAAAAAAAGTGGAAGAAGCGGGCGGCAACCCCTGCCCGCCGGTAACGCTGGGTATAGGGCTTGGCGGTTCTACCGATTATTGCTGTCTTTTGGCAAAACGCGCGCTGCTGCGCCCCCATGGCAGCCGTAACGCGAATGCCCGCTATGCTCGTCTGGAAGAAGAATTGCTGGATGCGGTCAACAGGCTCGGTATAGGCCCTATGGGAACCGGCGGCCGCATTACCGCGCTGGATGTCCGCATAGAACAGTATGCCTGCCACATCACCGCTCTCCCTATAGCCGTCAGTTTTCAGTGTCATGCCGCGCGAATTGCGTGTGAGGTGTTGTAGGCTGCTAAGGCGGCCGTGCCGATT
>JAIRPM010000028.1 GCA_031257075.1 Spirochaetaceae bacterium | reverse complement strand
GAAGGAAGGAAGGGAAGACAAGTAATTTTTCTGAGAGAAATACAAGAAAATGAAATAACGGAATTTACTGCTGCGATACCAGTGTGCAGTGTGGAGTGTCTCCCCGCGGCGGCCCCCCCCCCGGGGGGGGGGGGGGGGGGGGCGGCCCCCCCATAGTGGCGCTTTGGCTGATAGTGAGTTTCGCCCTCAGCGCCTGCGATGTCAAAACCATTAGCGATGGCAAGATAAAGGTAAGGATTTCCGAAACCAATTCCGGCGCTGGAATAACGGAAGTAAATGTAGGTGCTGATGATGTAACAATCTATGCCGTAACCTATGATCCGGAAAACATTGGCGATAGTGACATATATAAGTTCCAATGGTATGTGGACGGTGAGCCCGAAGGGCCTGAGGCGACGGCCCGTACAGTAGACACATTCATTGTTAAAAAAGACAGTATGAAAGGTAAGACAATCAAGGTCAAGGTAAAAATAACAGACCTAATAGGTGGACTGGTGGCCGAGAGTGAAGCTCAAGTAAAAGTGAATGAATAATGTGTTTTTTGTTTGCGCGTTAATACGGATATTCCCATAATTTTCCATTGTTATCGCGCAGCAAATACACAAGCCCGGCCGGTGTCATTTTTTCGCCGGCAATTATCCCTTCACATAGGCGTATCTTGCCGCCGCCGCCGGGCAAGTCCAGCGCATAAGCAGGCAGTGCCAAGCCGGAAACAAGAGCGCTTAATTCACCGTATATCTCCAGCCCCCGCTTAAGCGGAACCCTGAAATGCGCCGTTCCTGGCGCAAGGTCGGCCTGAAAAAGATAATAAGGCGTTAATCCCGCATTGAGACACTCGCGGAAAAGATCCGCCAGCAGCGCCGCGTCATCGTTGACACCGCGCAGCAGTACCGTTTGCGTATGTACCGGTATTCCGCCATCAACAGCGGCGGCAAGCCTTTCTCTGGTAAGCGGCGCTAGTTCACGCGGATGATTGATGTGAATCGAAAGCCGCAGCGGGCGGAACCGCCGGAAAAGAGATAGTGTTTCGCCGCTAAGCCGCGAAGGGCTTGTTACCGGCATTCTGGAGCATACCCGCAGCAGCAAGCCGGGACGCGCCTGCCTGAGCAGGCAAAACAATTCTTCAAGCCGGGCATTGTCAGCGGTGAGCGGGTCGCCGCCTGAAACAAGAATTTCGCGGATTTCGGGATGCGCCGCAAGATAAGCGAGAGATTCTTCCAGTTCGCCGCCGCCAATAAAGCCGGGCGATGAGGCAAGCCATACCCGGCGGAAACAGTAGCGGCAATAGGCGGCGCATGCGCCGCCGGCAAGGAGCAGCGCCCTGTCCCGGTACTGGTGAACAAGCCGCGGGGCGGCGCGGTGTCTGCCTTCTCCCAACGGGTCGTCCAGCGCGAAGGGGTCGGGTAAATCTTCCCGCGCATCGGGAAGAAATTGCCGTTTGATAGGGTCGTTCTGCCCGTCTCCGGCAAGCGATTCAAAATGCTGTGTAACACCGTATGGAAACATCGAATTTGCCCTATTCTGCCGGACATTATGCCGAACGCCCGCCTTCATAATCAAGAATGGCGGCAATCTTTCCGGGCTGCGCCCAGTCTATGCGGCGCCAGCCGTGCCACATCGGCGGCGTAACCGGACGGCAGGCTGTTCCAGCGCGGGTCAAGGCAACTGCCGCCGCGAAACGAACGTATGCGCCAATGGCCGCTGCCGGCCAATTCCGCCAGCGCCGCTATATCCGGTTCATCGAACAAGAGCCTGCCGGCTGCGCAGCTGCCCTCGCAAAGTTCCGCCGCGCCCGGCGGAAAAACAAGGCTGCGGAATTCATAATCCGCGCCGCTTTCTTTGATGATTCTTGCGCTTTCCACAAGGTTCGCGGCCATAAGCGCAGCGGCTTTTTCATCGCGGGGCGCGTCCGGGAGCGCCAATGAAACATACCGTTCAGGCGCTATTTTTAAATCCATAGCAAAAAAATCAGGACATGCCCCTTCCTGAATCAGACGTTTTAGAACTGCGGGGCGCAGCCCGTTTGTGTCAAGTTTTACCAGCAGCCCTGTTTTTTTTATGCGTTTGATAAGTTCAGAAAGCCCGTCAAACAATGACGGCTCGCCGCCGCTTAACACGACAGCGGAAATCAAATGAGCGCGGCTTTCAATGACCGAAAGAGCCGTTCCCAGTGAAATCAGTTCGTTCTTTGTTTCTCCTTTTATGAGAGGGCCGTTGTGGCACCACGGGCAGCGCAAATTACAAAACGGAAAAAAAACAACGGAAGCTATTTTGCCCGGATAATCGTTTAAACTTGTTTTTAACAAGGCAACATGGACATCAAGATTCATACTAATAACATATCAAAAAAAGAAAACGGCCTCAATGTTCCGCTCTCTTAATGATTTTTTCAATTTCTTTTATATTGAATGTATGCAAATATCAACCATTTACCGCCGGGGAGCGCACCCTGCGCGTTTTTTGTCCGTGCTGGTTTTGTCAGGAGTTGCTTACGGGCTTTACAAAGGAGTTCAGGATAATTATTTGATTGAAATACTCGGCGTAAATCCGTTTGAGCGGGGCATAATCGAATTTGTGCGGGAGATTCCGGGATTGCTTGTCGTTTTTATTTTGGCCGCGATGTACCGTTTTGCCGAACAGCGTGTTTTCAAAATAGGCACGGCGCTTATGCTTGCGGGGGTTGCCGGCTTGGCGGTGGTAAAGGCTGAAACATTTGCCGTGGTGGCTTTTGTAGTCGTTTTTAGTTTTGGCGAACATACTGTTATGCCGGTAAAAAGCACTATTTCGCTGGAACTTGCGGAAAAGGGGCGCGGCGGCGCGGCGCTCGGCATCGCCTCTACGATAAGCAATTTGGGCAGCATTGCCGGTTTTTTAATTGTTACGCTTGTGTTTTTTATTTTTTCACGGTTTGGCTTTTCGCGTACCGATGTCATACAGTTCAAAGTAGTATTTGCTATTGCCGCCGCGCTTATGACCGGGGCGCTGCTTACTTCTATCGCTATAAAAGAAACAGAAACAAAGACGCGGCGGCGGCGGTTTTATTTTTCGCGGAAATTTTCCACGTACTATATGCTGGAAATTTTCTATGGGGCGCGTAAACAGGTATTCTTTACTTTTGGGCCTATGGTGCTGATTCGTGAGTATGGCGCTCCGACAAGCGTTGTTGCCATACTGCTCGCGGTTGCCGCCGTTTTTGGCATGGTGTTTTCACCGCTTGTCGGCCGGCTTATTGATTATCTGGGCTATAAAACAATTATGGTCGGCGATACGCTTGTTTTGATAGTAGTCTGTTTTTTTTACGGATTTTCACACCGTATTTTCCCGCAGAATATAGCATTTGTTATTGTATGTATAAATTATATACTTGATTCTATTCTTACGCTGGGAAGCATGGCATCAAATGTTTATGTACAGTCAATAGCCGAAAATCAAGAAGAAATGACCGCAACAATTTCTACCGGTATTTCTATAAATCATGTACTGTCCATTTTTATCGCGCTTGCCGGCGGCTTTGTTTGGAAAGTAACAGGCATTGAAGTGCTGTTTACCATTTCCGCCGTGCTGGGGCTGATTAACAGTTTGTATGCGGCAACGATAAAAACCGCGCCTGTCAAACATATAACCGGAGAAGCGGCATGAAACTGCGCGATTTTTTAGAACTGGATTTTTTGCTCCTTTTTTCGGCGCTTATATTAACAATATTCGGCATATTGTTTATTTATTCTTCCGGCATAACGGCAACGGAGGTTTCTGTATCAACAGAATATATACGGCAAATTGTGTGGGCATCGGTCAGCCTTGTTGTTGCGCTGGTGCTTGCGATATCAAATTATTCACGCATATATTATATTTCAACCTATTTATACTTTGCCGCTATAGCAGTTCTTATTATAACGCTTTTTGCCGGCACCGTAGTAAACGGCGCGCGCGCATGGCTGCACATCGGTTCATTTGGCATTCAGCCTTCGGAATTTACAAAAATTATTACCATTTTGTTTTTATCACAGTATTTAGATATTTCTAAACGCAATACTAATGACCTAAAGCGTTTTGCTGTTTCATGCGCAATTTGCCTCTTTCCTATGGGGTTAATCCTGTTACAGCCGGATTTCGGCACTTCGCTTGTGTTTATTCCCATATTGATTGTAGTAACATTTGTTGCCGGAATATCCGCGCGGTATATTGTCTTTACCGGCAGTTGTATAGCGCTTACCGGTATATTCGCCATACTTCCATTATGGCAGACAATGATACTGAAAAAAACAAGCACCTATTTGCTGCTTTTGAATGACATGCGTTTTTTGGGCGGCGCGGCGCTTCTTTTTACAATAATAGGCGCTATAGCGTTTTGGGGATTTGTACGTTATAGAAAATATTATTTTTACTGGATAGATTATGCGGTGCTTTTGCTGATTGTTTCATTTGTGCTTTCTTTTGTAATGCGCAAAATGCTGAAGGATTACCAAATAATGCGCCTGATAGTATTTTTGGACCCAAACGTAGACCCGCGCGGCGCCGGCTGGAACATCATTCAATCTATTACCGCAATAGGTTCCGGCGGTTTTTGGGGAAAAGGCTACCTGCAGGGAACGCAAAGCCATTACCGGTTTTTGCCGCAGCAGAGTACAGACTTTATTTTTTCAATTTTTTCGGAAGAATGGGGGCTTGTCGGCGGCATCCTTGTGTTTGTACTTTTTTTAATAATATGCCTCCGCTTAATCAAAATCATGAAAAATACGCAGGATGCATTCGGCACTTATATTGCTGCGGGGCTTTCATCTATTTATGTATTTCATTTTTTAATCAATGTAGGCATGACAATGGGCATTATGCCGATTACCGGCATCCCGCTTTTCTTTATGTCGTATGGGGGGTCGGCGCTCATATCGGCAATGTCCGGCATAGGCTTGGCGCTGAGTATTCACATTCGGAGATTCCAGCGTTGAGTTGTATGCGCCCGTCACATAACAACCGTAAATACACTGCCTTTTCCTTCGACGCTTTCCGCGTAGATTTTCCAGCCGCAGGCAGCGCAGATGGCGCGGGCTATTGTTAAACCAACCCCTGCGCCGCCGGTGCCCCTGTTCCGCGATTTTTCCGCGCGGTAAAACCGTTCAAAAATATGCGGCAAATCCTTGTCAGGAATGCCCGGGCCGGTGTCGGTGATTTTTATGGCAAGCGCGTCTTTTCCCGTGTATGATATTTTTTCCATACTGAGGGTGATTGTTCCTTGTGCCGTATATTTTACCGCATTAGATAAAAGATTTATTATAACTTGTTTTGTTCTGCCATAGTCGGCGGCGGCGCGCCAGGGAATTAAACGGCTTGTAATTTCAATTCCTTTTTCACGGGCGGCATTTGTAAATTGTTCCGCGGCATCCCGCAGCAGTTCCGCCATATCGAATTCAGTTTTGGTGAGCGTAATGTTTCCCGATTCAAAAGAAGACAAAACCTGCAAATCATTGACCAGTTGCGTAAGCCGTTTTACTTCGTTCAAAAGAGAAAAAAGGCGTTCCGGTCCGGCTTCCCACACGCCGTCCAGAAGCGCCTCTATCGTTCCCTGTATTGACGCAAGGGGTGTCCGCAGTTCGTGCGCCACATCTCCTGTAAGTTGTTTCTGACGCGCCGCCGCTTCCCGCAGTTCATCTGCCATTTCATGTATTGCCCCCGTAAGCGCGGCAAGTTCGCGGGTTTTGTACTGTTCCGCAGGCGCGGATTCCGGCAAGTCATCCGGCAGGGGCCGGTTTGCCGCCGCATAACAGGCCGCGATTGTCCGCGCCGCCTGTGTTGCGCGGACAATGGGGCGCGAAAGCCGTTCCGCATGAATAAGCGCAAAACCGGTACATACAACAAGCGATATAAAAAAGAGCGCGGCAAGCGTTAGGTTAAGGTGAATGATAAATTCGCTTTGTGCTTCGGTATAAAAAAGAGGCCCGGCGCTTGCTATGTTTACATTCCCTATTATTTTGCCGCTGTAGAACAACGGGAAACCCGCGCTTTGCAGTTCAGTTTTTTTGCCATGCTTCGCGTTCATGCGCTCGCTTATCTTTTGCAGTACGGCGGCGCAATGTTCCATATCCATATCACGCGCGTTCCAAACATACCTGCCCTCTGAATCTTCCACATCAACAATAAAACCATCGTGCATAAAAATCATTCCCACGCTCTCAAGCGCTGCCAAATCAAACTGTTTTTGCAGCGGGCGGTATTGTTCTTCTACAGCGCGTACAATTTCCTGATTCTTTTCAATAATGACATCGCGTACAAAATTATCGAATATTTTTTTTGATGCGGCATTGAGTAAAAAAAACAACGCGGCAAACGCGGCGCAGATAAAAAAAGTATAGGTAAGCATAAGCCGGTTTTTCAGGCTAATCATATTTTATTTCCACGTTGTCCAAACGTTTTCAGTGTAATCGAATAGCGCCGGAATGCCCAGTCTGTTTATGGTTAAGCCGAAGCGGCGGCCCCTTGTCAAACTTTCGTATTTTTAGCAGAATTCAACCATAGTGAAAGGAGAACTTTATGAAAAAGTTTTCACGAAGAAGCGCCTGTAACCGGGCGCGTGCGGGGTTTCCGGCGGGCGTGTGCATCGTGGCGGTATGCCTTGTTTTTAATGCATGCTCCAAGGCAAAAACAGCCAATTCCGGCGCTGCGGAAGATACGCTCTATCTTTACAACTGGACGTACTACCTTCCTGAATCGGTGCTCGATAAATTCCGCGAAGAGTACAAAGTAAAAGTTGTTTACGATGAGTATGCTTCCAACGAAGAAATGTACGCCAAGATACAAGCAGGCGGCGGCGGCTATGATATTGTATTCCCTACTTCGGACTTTATCGAAATAATGACCCAACAAGGAATGCTTGCCAAAATCGACCATAACAAACTGAATAATGTGGGCAACCTTGAGCCGCGCATTGTCGCGCTGGCAGCATGGGATCCCGATATGGAGTACTTTATACCCTATTATTATGGTGCCGCGACAATCAGTGTGAATACGGCGCGTATACCCGAATTTGATGATTCGTGGAAAAGTTGGGACATTTTTGAACGCGCCGCCTACAAAGGCAAAATGACGATGCTCGATGACATGCGTATGGTTATAGGGGGCGCTCTTATGAAATTAGGGTACAGTTCCAATTCGGCCAATAAAGCGGAAATATATGCCGCCAGCAGCCTTATTAACAATAAATGGAAACCGAACATTATGCGTTTTGATTCGGAGGCTTTTGGCAAAGGCTATGCGAGCGAAGATTTTTGGATAGTGCATGGTTACTTTGAAGGCATCAAAGAAGAAATGGGCGGCAATACGGCGCTTGCAAGCAAAACGGCCGTCTTTATTCCCCGCGAAGGGGCGCCCGCCTACCTTGACGGTATGTGTATACTCAAGGACGCAAAACATAAGGAACTAGCGCACAAATTTATCGACTTTTTTTTGCGTCCTGAAATTTTTGCTGAATTTGCCGATTATTTCAATTTTCCCGCTACGGTAAATGTGCCGGCGCGGGCGCTTCTCAAAAATAAGCCTTTTCTGCCGGTCGAAGAATTCCTTGATAAAACAATGCTTAACTACGATATAGGTGAGGCAATTCAATATTATAACAGTTCATGGTTTGAAACTATCAGAATTGGAGAGTAATAAAAAATGAGGACATCAAAGTTGCCCGGTTTGCATACCGGCCTGTTAGCCAAAGCCGCCGGGCTGGCGCTTGCGGCGGGGGCGGTTTGCGCGATGCTGCCGGGTTGTGTAAAAAAACGAGCGGCTTCGGACACCCTGTATCTTTACAACTGGACGTACTACCTGCCCGATTCGATACTCGACAAGTTTTGCGCTGAATACAATGTCAAGGCGGTTTATGACCAGTATGCGTCCAACGAAGAAATGTACGCGAAAATTAAAGCGGGCGGGAGCGGCTATGACATTGTTTTCCCATCATCTGATTTTATTGAGATGATGCAAAAGCAGAATATGCTTGCAAAAATTGACCATAGCAAACTTGCCAATCTTTCGAATATCGACCCGCGTATCGTTGAGCAGGCTCAATGGGATACCGGTTTGGATTATTTTGTTCCCTATCATTACGGCGCGGCTACCATCAGCGTGAACACATCCCGCATCCCTCAATTTGATTCATCATGGAAAACATGGAAAATTTTTGAGCGGCCTGAATTCAAAGGCAAAATGACGATGCTCGATGATATGCGCCTTGTCATAGGCGGAGCGCTTATGAGTTTGGGGTACAGCCCCAATTCTACAAATGAAACGGAGATAAACACCGCCTGTGATATTATTAACACTAAATGGAAGCCGAATTTAATGCGTTTTGACGCGGAGGCTTTTGGCAAAGGCTATGCCAACGAAGATTTTTGGATAGTGCATGGTTACTTTGAGGGCATCAAAGAAGAAATCGCCGGCAATGCGCGGCTTGCCGCAAAGACGGTGGTTTTCATACCCGAAGAAGGCGCTCCTGCCCAACTTGAAGGTATGTGCATACTCAAAGATGCCGCGCACCCGGAATTGGCGCACAAATTTATCGACTTTTTTTTGCGGCCTGAAATTTACGCTGAGTTTACCGATTATTTTAGTTTTCCTGCTACGGTAAATGTTCCCTCACGGGCGCTCAAAAAAGAACCTGCTTTTATTCCGGTAGATGAATTTATGGAAAAAACATCGCTTGATTATGATGTGGGCGAATCTATCCAATACTACAATGATGTATGGTTCAATATAATACGGATAGGCGGATAATACATTTATGTACACCGACGCTGTAATCCTGGCAGGCGGTTCCGGTACAAGGCTCTGGCCGCTTAGCAATTCGCGTAGGCCCAAGCAGTTTTTGCCTGCGCCCGGAAGGGGAAAAACTTTTTTCCGGCTGGCAGCAGAACGCGCTTTTGCCGCGCTTGCGCCGGACGGCCATCTGCTTATTATAGCCGGCAGCGCTATGGTGTCTCATGTGATTGCGTCATGCGAATCGCTGGCGGTGGAAGAGCGTTCACGCATTACGATACTTACCGAACCGCGCGCAAAAAACACGGCGCCTGCGCTTGCCTGTGCTGTGTTTTATATCAATGCGCTTGCTAAAACAAATGCGGAAAAGAGAACGGTTCTTGCGCTGAGTTCCGACCACATTATTGAGCCGGTATCTGACTTTGCCGGCTGCGCGGCCGCGCTCAAAACGCGGGTGGAAAAAGGCGGGCTGGGCGTATTTGGCATAAAGCCTTCCCGCGCTGAAACCGGCTATGGATATATAGAAACAGAGCGCACGGAGAATCCTCTAAAAAAAGTACTCTCATTTCATGAAAAACCGGATGAGGAAACGGCGCGGCGCTATATAGAAAGCGGAAATTATTTTTGGAATTCGGGGATGTTTGCGTTTACCGCCGGTTTTATTGCCGGACAGTTCCGCGCACAAGCGCCGCAGGTATTTGCCCCTTTTGAAAAACTGCATGCTCCGCCGCATGAAGCCTATGAGTATCGCAATAATATATCTGTTTTGCATACATGGCCTGAACTGGAAGAAGCGTATATTCAGGCTGAATCTATATCGTTTGATTATGCAATTGCCGAAAAATGCGCGGATGTTATTATGGCGGAATCTTGTTTTTCGTGGATAGATATAGGCAGTTGGGATGAATATGCGCTGCTTGATGGAGGCGCTGCAGCTCAGGATGACGGCAACACCGTTAAATCAAAAGATGTTTTCATGGCGGACTGCCATAATACCTATATCGATTCGGAGATTCCTGCCGCTTTGTGCGGAATTG
>JAIRPM010000022.1 GCA_031257075.1 Spirochaetaceae bacterium | reverse complement strand
AAGGTCTATCAGTATGCGGAGGCGGATTACGGCAAGGTCGTAGATTACGCGACCGCCTACGAAAACTCGTCCGGCAAACGCGGCGCGTGGTCGAATGTGGTCAGTCTGTTAATCAGTGGGTAGTGGGTAGTGAGTAGTGGGTAGAAGAGTGGACAGTGGACAGTGGACAGTGAACAGCGTCCACTCAATATGAAAATTAAATTCTATCGAAGATAACAGCGTTAGAATTTGATTTTCATCCTGAACGGATACTGTCCACTACCCACTACCCACTGTCCACTAACAGTGGTTTTTTGCCTTCAGTTGAAGGCGGGAAATATTTTTAATGCGGGGGAACGGACTTTAATCCGTTTAGTCCCGCAAAGGAGAACAAGATGAAAACAAAAGGTTTGTTTTTAGGGGTTTGCTCTGTACTCGTTGCAACAGCATTAGTACTGGCAGGATGCGATGATTTATTTACTACTGAATTTACATTTATAAATGAATCAAGTTATACGGTTACAGTATCGCCAAGCGGACATAGTGATTTTACATTAAGGCCCGGAAACTCAAAATCTATAAAGGATAAAAGTTCGAGCCTTTCGTTCATTTATAGTCCGGCAAATTCTGTAAAGACAGAAATGAATAGGAAAGGCAAAATTAGATTTGTAAATTTAAAGTAATCCAAATAAGAGGAGTGTTTTATGAAAAACCTTATAATTTCCGGCATTATCTCAATCGGCGTATTGCCTTTATGTTTTGCGCAGGACAGCAAGGACGCAAAAAACTTACCGGCGGTAAAATACATTGCCGTAAAAAGTTTTAACAGCGCGAGTTCAATTCCGCTTGTTGATGTAAATGAATTCTTAACACTCATTGCGGATTACGCTGTAGAAAACAAATTGACGAATCAAAAAGAATTAAAATACCCTTCGTATCAGGATTTTTTAACTGCCATTAATAACCAACTTAATTCAGGGCAGATGTGACAGAATAATGAGGCGCATTATGAACCAAAAAACTATTTTTACCGTACTGATTTCAACCGTTGTGTGCTGCGTAACGCTTTCCTGCGAAAGTTTGCAGGCGGCGCTTTCTTCTATGGGCGCGTCTATTTCGAGCGCGGCTGCCAGCGTAAGCGGCGGCGGAAACGCGGCACGGTATGACCCAAACAAACGCGCCGACCCGGATGGCGCAAACTGGGATATTGCCGCCCTTGATACAGCCGCCGGCGCGGATTACCTTACAGGCGTAGAAAAAGACGTCATTCTGGAAATGAACAAAGTCCGCAACAATCCCAAAAAATATGCCGAACTGTATATACAGCCAACGCTCAAATACTATCGCGGGAAAAATTATTCGGCGCCCGGTCAAATTACCATCGTTACGCAGGAAGGCGCGGCGGCGGTGAACGCCTGTATTTCCGCATTGTCCGCGTCAAAAAGCGCAAAGCCGCTAAGCGCCGAAAAAGGCATATATCTTGCGGCAAAAGACCACGCCGTTGACCAAAGCAAAACCGGCCAGACAGGGCATGGCGGCAGCGATGGCAGCAGTCCTTTCAAACGTATGGAACGTTACGGCGGCGGCTACAATACTGCCGGAGAAAACTGCGCTTATGGTCCGAACACCGGCAGAGATATAGTTGTTCAATTTTTAATTGATGACGGCGTTCCTTCACGCGGACACCGGAAAAACATAATGAACGGAGCGTTTACTCAAACCGGCGTTTCGGTTCAAACACATCCGCAATTCAGATATTGCTGCGTTATTGATTACGCCAATGGATATGTCAGCAAAGAGTGAAAAACAACACTGTCTCCCAAATCCCGAACACCACATCGCCTTCACTGGCGTACAATATATATCGAACAAAACGCAGTTCAAACAAGGGGGTTTGCCTTCATTTAGGCGAAATTAGTATAGGTTATTATTTTTTGATATAGTTAGTTTAAGAATACCTATAAGCATAGGTTCCTCGCTTTTGGGACGGCAAATTTTACGAATAGGGAATCTCAACTTACAGATACAATGAAAATATTAAAATTAAAACAGGAGCGGAACTAGGCATAAAATTGTTTGATAACAAAACAATTAGTTTCAGGCTGCTAGTTGGATTTATGTTTTCATTATCAGAGTATGAAGCAAAAGAATCAATAAAAGTCAGTAACGATAATTCAGTGTATGAGTTTGATAGAATAGGGCAATTTTTGTTGGGAATTGTTTATTCCGGCATAGACTTTTCAATATTTTTTAATGTATAAACATCTCTAAAAACAACGTTGCCCCAGCACCCTTTTTCATAGAGAGAAAATTCGGCATACTAAATGCATGAATAAACTACGGGCAGGTATTATCGGCGCAGGCAATATTTGCGGAATTTATATACGCAATCTATGCGGTATGTTTGCGGACAGCGCTGTTGATGTCCGTATGATTACAAGCACAACACCGGCAAAGGCGCGGACGGTTGCGGAGGAATACGGCCTTGAATGCGCGGAAAATACGCAGGCGCTTCTTGCACGGGACGATATTGACCTCATCCTGAATTTGACACCGCCGGCAGCCCACTATGAAACCGGCAAGGCCGCGCTTATGGCCGGCAAACATATTTACAACGAAAAACCGCTTTGCGCGGATTTAGAGCAAGGTAAAGAAATTGCCGCGCTGGCAAAAGAGCGCAACCTGCGCATTGGCTGCGCTCCTGATACTTTTTTGGGCGCAGGTGTTCAAACAGCGCGTAAACTTATTGACGATGGCTGGATAGGAAAACCGATTGCAGGCTGTGCTTTCCTTATGAACCATGGGCCGGAACATTGGCATCCATCGCCGGAATTCTATTATGCGGCCGGCGGCGGCCCGCTCTTTGACATGGGGCCGTACTACCTGACCGCGCTGATAGAATTGCTCGGCCCGATAACAGCCGTTACAGGCAGCGCATCGGCGGCCTCCCCTGAGCGCGTCATTACAAGCGCGGCTAAGTACGGCAAGCATATTCCCGTTACTACGCCAACGCATATTTCCGCCCTGCTTGATTTCGCAAGCGGTGCGGCTCTGACATTTGTTATGAGTTTTGATGTATGGGCACATTCATTGCCGCATATTGAAATTTACGGTACGGAAGGCTCGCTTCAATTGGGCGACCCTAACTGGTTTACTTCACCGGTACTTGTCCGCCGTCTGCGCGATGGACAATGGCACGAAGCGCCGCTTTTTGCACCCGCTGACCCGCGTTGTTCAGAACGGCTCGCTAACAACAACTGGCGCGGCATCGGCCTTACCGATATGGCAAGCGCCATTGCCGAAGGCCGGCCTCACCGCGCTTCCGGCAGCCGCGCCCTCCATGTTTTGGAGATTATGACGCGAATTCTTGAATCCGCGCTTTCCGGCAACCGTTTAACAATAACACCGCCGGAACCGCAACCACCCGAAAACCGGAACGGCCAGTAAAACGGTCTCAAGATGAAAATTGACTTCTATGCGCGTTTGTCTGAAAAGCCTTGCAAAAACCGGCATTTTTCAAGAGACTTATAACTATGATTAACCGGATAACGGGCATTCTTGCCGGGAAGAGCGCGGATGGCGTTTATATATCTGCCGGCGGCGGCATAGAATGGGATATAACAATGAGCGGCGCTTGTTCCCGCGATTTAGAAGCGCACAGTGGTGAAAAAGGCGGTGTTTCCGTGTTTGTTTGGCTTTACCACCGCGATGACCAGATGAAACTTTTCGGGTTTGCAACTGAAGAGCGCCGCCGCACTTTTTTGGAATTGCTCAAAGTTGAGGGCATAGGCCCCAAAGCCGCTCTCAAAATTATCGGCGGCATCAACCAAAACGAACTGGAAGCAGCACTCGAAGCCGGCGACCTTGCACGTCTGGAAGCAGTTCCCGGGCTGGGGAAGAAAACCGCGCAAAAGATGCTTCTTGCCTTGAAAGGAAAACTTGTTCAAAGCAAGGCCGCGCAGAACGCTTCGCCGTTCAACGACCTTGCCGAAGCGCTGGCCGGTATGGGATACGATAAACGGCTGGCCGTCGAAGCCTTGAGCCGCGCCGCGCAGGAGGCCTCACTTCCCCCGGAAGGGCCGGAACGCGAAAACGCTTTGTTTAGAAAAGCAATATATTACCTTACTTTGTAAAATAGTTATGATACATATAGCGGTTTTTGTCGCACTTCTTTTAGTGCCGGTTTTGGGAGTTCTCGTATGGTTCCGTATGGTAAAGATACCACTGCGGATGCCTCTCTTTTGCGCGTCTCTCGCCGCCGGCATTGCCGCGCTTGTGGTCTCCGCTTTTATACAATATATCTTTTTTTTATATATTGATATTGATAATATATTCTTTATATTTTTTGTACGCATAGCGCTCGTAGAAGAAACCGGGCGTTTAGCCGTACTAATGTTTTTATTTGCCCTGACAAACCGGATTTCAACTGTTTACTATTTGAGGGAACGCTGTACGGCGGCAGCAGGGCTTGTCTCCGCGCTCGCCTTTGGCGCGTTGGAAAGCGCGTGGTATACGATAGAATCGCCACGGCTGGCACTGCTGCGCATACTTACTTCTGTACCGCTTCATGCCGCCTGCGGCGCGCGCGCGGGGCGTGCCGCTTATGCCATTCCGGTCAACCCGGCGGCAGCGGCACGGATTTTTTTTAAGACTGTCGCTCTGCATGGGTGTTATAATTATTTTGTTGCTGCCGGCGGCAGATTTGTTTTTATTGCGCCGATTTTAGCGCTTACCGCTTTTGCCGCGCAGGCTATTTCTATTTCACAAACGGAGCGCCTCGATGAATCTTCCTAAAATTCTTGCGCAATTTGCCCGCGAACATGAACCTATGCGCCTGCATACTACATTCAAAACAGGCGGCAATGCTGACGTATATATAAAACCGCCATCTGAATATTTTATTGAATGCGCAAAAACATGCATGCAATTTGCATGCAGTCATAACATTCCGCTGTTTATACTCGGCGGCGGCGCAAACCTATGCGTAAGCGACAAAGGCATACGCGGCATTGTGCTGGACACGACTGGGTTTTCAGGGCTGGCTGTGGAAGAAAGCGGCGGCGCGAACGCGGTGATAAAAGCGCAAACCGGCGCATCCGCAGACGAAACTGCCGCCTTTGCCGCCCAAAATGGGCTGCGCGGGCTGGAATTCCTTTCAGGGCTTCCGGGCACGGCGGGAGGGGCTGTGTATATGAATGCCCGCTGTTTTGAAAAACAAATAAGTGATGTGCTTATCGAAGTTGAATATTTAGACCGTAGATTAGAAACCTTGACACTGCATAAAAACATACATGAATGGGATTACAAAAAAAGCCCTTTTCAGAACACTCACAGCCTGATTCTTTCAGCGCGTTTTACTGTTCAATATGGCAATAAAAATGATATATATAATTTAGGAGCATATTATAAAAAACAGCGTGAAGAAAAAGGCCATTATCGTTTTCCGTCCGCCGGCTCGGTATTTGTAAACAACCATGCTTTTGGGAAACCATCCGGCGTTATTATTGATGAACTTGGGCTGCGCGGTAAATCCATAGGCGGCGCGCAGGTCGCTCCATGGCATGGCAACTTTATTATCAATACAGGCAATGCTTCTTCCGCTGATATATATGCTCTTGTCAAATATATAAAAAATGAAGCGCAAAAACAGGCAGGCATTAAACTTGTGGAAGAAATTATATTTGCTGGAGAATGGTAGGTTGCGCCGCATTGCCGCTGTCTGCTGCGCGTTTTTGTCCATTGTGCCGGGTGCCGCTGCCGGAGAGGAGGCCGCCGGCTTCTCAGGGCGCGCCGAAGAGTATGCCCGTTTTTCCGCTTTGCGCGGCAGATTGAAAGCTGAACATATTGAATTTGAAGAGCGCGTTCTTTTGGAAGATTACGGCGCGTTTGGAACAAGTATCGCGGTACGCCTTTTTACCGGAAAAGAAGAAAACGTTCAGGGACGCTTTGTACTTGCGCTGCCGCTGCTCAGCGCGGCAGAACTGTCCGCTTCTTATGGAGACAGCCAACAGCCGATCCCACCGTTTTCGTTTGTGCAGGAATTAGCGTTTGCGTTTATAAAAAAAGTACAGGAAACTGGGCGCGAAGAACAAACCTGCATGGCTGTAGATGTTTTTTTTCTTGCCGATTGCTGGATTGCCGGCGGCGGTACTCCCGGTTTTGATTTTGCGGCATGGCGGGATATGCTTGACAGCGGCGAAGACGCGTTTGTTGTCTATGCGGACATGCCGGACAAACCAAAGACGGTCAGCATATACACCGGCGGCATACGGGAAAAACCGCCCTTTAACCTTGTCCGGCTTTTTGCTCAGACAATGCAGAAAAACAACATTCCGCTCGTTTTTGAACGCACTCAAAATAAATACATATCGCAATTGAGCAAGTTTATAGCATTTGAATTTGATTATGATTTTCCTGTACTTTTTCTTTCACCGGCCGCTCCGTCATTGCTTCGCAAAAACCTTCCCGATATACCGGAAAACATTCTTCCTGAAATATTCTGGCAGTATATGGTTGATACAGCCGGCATCGCCGCGCAGTCTGTGTATGACAGCGTACAAAACTACATAGTGTTTAGCATAAATGGAAAAAATATTCTTATAGATGAGCCGTATTGTGTTTTTATTCCGCTCATTTTCTTTACTATTGTATTTATTATTATTTTCTTTATATATAAAAAAAATAATACTATTAACCGCAGACGGATGCTGTTCGCGTTCCTGGCAGCAGCGGCGGGACTGTGTACAATCGTCTTTTTTACCATGCTTCCGGCTTCTTATCCGGCGGCTGACCGCGGTACTTTTACCCGTATTCCAACAGACAATGTGCTGACGGCCAAGGCATCTGCAAAGCCTTTTTTACAGCGTATTCCTGTCAGTCTTAGCGTAGAAAGCAAAAAAGAAGTACTGCGGTTTCATATAGTTTTGGAAAACATACAAAACAGCGGCGATACGCCGCCTTTTATATACGAATCACCGGTTCCCGTAAGCCTTGCGGATAATAACATTATATTTATCACCGGCGATTATCCGCCCCTGCCGTTTACGCTTGAATTGGCGCTGCCGGCAGGGCTTTCAGGCATATTCAAAATTGAAGCATATTGGACGGACGGCACCGCAGGCGAAGTTACAATTCCTGTAACCGCGCCGCGTTAATGCAGCCTGAAAATTTGCCGGCATTTATTTTCCAACACAAAAGGCGCTGAACATAGATTCCAGGATATCAGCGGTAGATATCTCACCGGTAATTTCTCCCAGAGCATCAAGCGCTTCGCGCAAATGGGGCGCTGTTACATCAAGCGCCGCTTGTGAATAAACCGCAATCGCCTCATCGAGCGCTTCACAAGCGGCGGCTATAAGCGCGCGCTGCCGTTCAGTGCCGGGACAAGGCTGCCCGTCAGCAAGACACGATAACGCAGTACCCTTTTCAAGGGTGCTTTCCCGCAGGCGCTCCGCTAATGCTGCGCACAATCCGGCAAGCCCTTCGCCGGTTTTTGCGCTTACCGGCAAACAGCGTTCGCTCTTTACTGTAAAATTTTCAGGCATAGGATAGCAGTCGCATTTGTTCCACACAGGTAAAAACGCGCCATAAAAATTTTCAATGCCCTCCGCAGCCGCAGAGGGTGTCTGCCCGTCTATGAGGTAAACGGCCAAATCGGCGTTTTTGACTAATGCAAGACTTCGTTCAACACCCAGCCGTTCCACAGTATTTTCTGTATCGCGCAGCCCCGCTGTGTCGGCAAGCCGGATAGGAAGCCCTTCGATTTCAATCCAGCCTTCAATCCAATCACGAGTTGTTCCCGGAATTTCGGTAACGATAGAACGTTCTTCTTTGAGCAGCAGGTTAAAAAGGCTCGATTTGCCCGCATTGGGCCTGCCAACAAGCACTACCAGCGCGCCTTCTTTTTCCAGTTTTACCGTTTCATAGGCAGCAAGCAAATTTTTTAGACGCTCATCGACATTCAGCATTTTTTGCCGCGCTGTTATCCCGTCAGCGGAAGCATCAAGCCCAACCCCGTCCGCTTCGGAATAATCAAGATAAAGTTCAATTTCACTTACCACATCAAGAAGCAGCATTTTAAGCGCGTTAATTTCATTTTCCAGCGTACCGGAAAGCCTTTCGACCGAACGGGAAAGAGCAAGACTGCTTTTTGCACTGACAATTTCCATAACAGCTTCGGCGCGGCTTAGGCCGGTTTTGCCATTGACAAAAGCCCGGTAACTAAATTCACCGCGCAGGGCCTGGCGGAAACCGTTTTCGAATAACAGGCGCAGTATTGCCGCCGGCGCAGCCTGTCCGCCATGGCAGCAAATGTCCGCGCCGTCCTCGCCGGTATAACTTTTGGGCGCACGGTAAACCGAAATGAGTACTTCATCGATTTTTGGAGAATGGCCGCTATGACTGGTTATCCAGCCGTAAACAACAGTATTACCCGCCGCCTGGAGGAGGGCACCGGGCCGTGAAAAGCAGCGGGCTAGAAGTTCAAGCGAGCCTTCGCCGGACAAGCGGATAACGGCAAGAGCGCTTTGACCGGGCGGTGTGGCAAGGGCCGCTGCCGGCGCAAAATCGGTGTACGATGCCCCGCTCATCCTACTCCATCCATATTTCCCGCCAGTTATCAAACTGATTTTGCAGAACCAGATTATTCTGCCCGTCTTGAACAGCAGGAAATTTTGCTTTGCCATAAATGATTTGCATTTCCATAAAGGAGCGGCCAGGGGGCGCGAATACTTTTGCGCTGGTGCTGTTTAATAGTTCGGTACTCCGGCTTAAAAGCGTTCCTAAAAACGTTTCTTCCATAGGTTTAGACCAAAACACACGCACCGCCCGCCCCGGCTCTGTCTGTTCAACGGTAATAGAAAGCAGAATGACACGCCGGCCGCCGCCAAATACCGGAAGCGCGCGGCCTGCCTGTATAAAGCAAAGCGCATACTTTACGGTATCATTGTAGCGTTTATCATAAAAAATAGTTATGCCTCGTTCATATACTTTTGCCGTACTAAATATATGAATTTTGTTATATGCGGGTTTTACGGTTATTCTGTCAGCGCCGTCATAGTCGATTCGGGCTATGGGTATTTTGAAACTGTTGAAAGGAATACCAATCCGGTAAAAATAGAGCGTTGTTAATACAATTAAACTAAGCACCATAACAAGGGAAAAACGCAGCGCGGCCGGAAAAAAGAAAGCAAAGAAAAATATAACAGCATATATCAGGGCAATTATCAATATTTGATAATTATATATAATTCTTTCTTCGATACACAATGCGGCGGCGGCGCATACAATAAAAGCCGTGAGTACATACAAAGAAATAGTAATACAGGCGCTTCTTTCTTTGAGGGTTTTTGAAGGAGAAAAAGCACCGGTAAAAAGCCCGCAGGCGGAACCCAATAATATGCTTCCGAGATAGAATATGTCCCGTGCCGCAGAAAAAGTATCGTAGTTCATGGGCTAATGAAAAACCGTGTAATCTTGAATCACTTTAATTTCAGAAACAACGCCCTGAACGCCCGGCGTTTCTCCAGCAGCTTCCAGCGCCGTATCAACCGTAGTGAGCGTGTTGGCCACGCCATAAAGCACGGCTTTACCATTTTGTATAGATACATCCAAGAAATGAACCGGTATTAGTTTTTCGTATACAATATGGTGTACGATTTTCTGCGCAAGCCTCAGTTCATCAAGCCGTTTTTTTGTAAGGTCAGGATTTTCGGCAATTCCGCCGGCGTTAATAAAATCGCGGGTTTTTATGATAATTTTGGCACAAGCCGCCGGCGGTATG
>JAIRPM010000192.1 GCA_031257075.1 Spirochaetaceae bacterium | reverse complement strand
AACGCGATGCCCGCCTTTATCGCTAAGTCCAGAATGGAATCGCCCGCCGCGCCGCGCACGGTTACCGCGTCCGACCCCTCAACCTTAAAATGAATGTTTGCCATAAACCCTCCGTTCATTACTTGAGAATAACATATTATAGCATAGTTTAGGGGTTCTGGGAATAGCGGACGGCCGCAATTTTGCGCGGTAAAAAACGTTCCCTCAGAGGACAAACAAAAAAAAACAGGCCTTTTAGAAATACCTTATAATTTTATGCGAACTTGCCGATAATGGACGTATGAGAAAGATAGTTTTGCTTGTATGCGCTGGTTTAGCGGCCAATGCGGCAATTTTTGCCCAAAGCCAACTGGAAATGGCCGGTTTCCGGCAGGAAGGAACCGCTTCTTTTTACGGCGCCGAATTTGAAGGCCGGCCTACGGCTTCGGGGGAAGTATTTAATCCCAACGAATTTACGGCAGCACATCCCGAACTTCCGTTTGGGACCATGCTCATTGTTACCAATCTTGCGAATAACAGACGGGTTACGGTCCGCGTTAATGACCGCGGGCCTTTTGTCCATAACAGGGTAATCGATGTGTCCCGCGCGGCCGCGGCCCAACTCGATATGCTTACGTCCGGGCTTGCGCAAGTTTCGATAGAAGTGCTTCCGCGCGGTATGGAAACCAATGTCGCGGGCGCTGCCGGCGGGGTTGCGGCACAGAATCCCGCTCAAGTTCAAATGGCGGCGGGACAGCAAAATATCGAAAGTCAGCCTGTCATAAATGAACAGCCGGTTCCCCGTCAAACCGCACCTGCGGCTGCCCCGCAGCAACAGCCGCGCCAGGCGCCGCCGCAAGCCGCCCCGCAACAGCAGCCGCGTCAGGCAACAGCCGCGCAAGCAGCCCCGCAGCAGCAACAACAGCCGCGTCCGGCAACAGCGCCGCAAGCAGCCCCGCAGCAACAACAGCCGCGTCCGGCAACAGCCGCGCAAGCAGCCCCGCAGCAACAGCAGCCCCGCCCGGCAACAGCGCCGCAAGCCGCTCCGCAAGCTGCCCCGCAGCAGCAGCCCCGTCCGGCAACAGCCGCGCAGGCTGCTCCGCAATCTGCCCCGCAGCAACAGCAGCCCCGCCCGGCAACAGCCGCGCAGGCCGCCCCGCAAGCAGCCCCGCAGCAACAGCCGCCTCGCCCGGCAACAGCCGCGCAGGCTGCCCCTCAGCAACAACCGGCTGCCGCGCGTCAGGCGGCAACGCCGCAAGTTGCTGCTCCTCAGCAACCGGCTGCCGCGCGTCCGGCAACAGCACCGCAAGTTGCTGCTCCGCAGCAAACAAACACTGTTTATTCACCGCTTACAGGAACGGCAGTCCCCGCCTCTACGCTTAATCCTTCTAATATGCCGCCGCGAACACTGCCGCCCGGAACGCCGGCAAATGGGACTCCATCAACACCGCCGGGAAACACGCCATCAACGCCGCCGCAGATTCGCAATCCCGCGCCCTCCTACGGCTATCCGGTACAAGACCCCGCGGTGCAGCGTCCGGCAACGCCGCCGCCTACCCCGATGGCAAACCCTCAAAACTTGGCAGGAGGTTCCCAGCCGGCGGCAACGAACCGTCCGGCAACAGCCGCGCCTCCGGCCTCCAGTCCGGCACAACGCCCGGTGCCCGCTTCTACTGCCGTAACTCCGGTTCCGGCCGCGCCGCGCCCGCCCGCGCCGCAGAATGTAGCGAACATGCAGCAATTGCCCGCGCAGGCTCGTGTCAGCCCGATTCCCCCGCAAACGGCGGATTCAATTAACTGGCCAAGTTATCCGGCAGCGGAAATAACCGGCGCGCCCATTGTACAAGGGCATAAATACCGCCTGCAAGTCGGTTCGTTCAAGGTAGCTAAAAACGCGGTCGAGACGTTTAACAGGCTGGACAGCGCCGGGCTTAATCCCATGTATGAACAATATGAGGATTATTACCGTGTTGTGCTTACCAATGTCAGCGCTGAAAACATCCCGCAGACAGCGGCGCGTCTAGGCCAAGCCGGTTTTAGTTCGGTTATGGCTCACGAAGAACGCTAAGGAAACATTGTCTGCGGCAAACCTCAAAAATCAGGGCTTGCCGCAGACAATGTTCAGCGTTTACCCTGCGAACGCCGTAGTGCCGAGGCGCTGTTATAATTTTTCTTTTACATTTTGAATCCACATTCTGAGCATACGCGCTGCCCACTGAACAACTAAAAGTTGAACACGGATAAATGCGCGCAAATCATCCTGCAACAGCGCTTCTGAAATTACGAGCGCTTTTGCCGAACCGTCCATAGATGACGGCAGAGTTATCAAAAAACGTGACATAGGAACAGGATTATGCGCGCCGTCCATGACAAGCGCGCTGACAGCGCCGGAAAAATCTTCCACAGATTTTTTAAGCAAATCAAATTCATTTTTTATTTTTTTATCTTTTATGCGGGCATTTCCCAGCATAGTAGTATAGTATTCACAAGCGCTTTCCGCTTCATCCTGCGCAAGCGCCGGAGCAATGGATGTATCGGCAAGATAGCGCAGCAGCAATTTGTAATATAAATTATATATATCAAGGATTTGAGCCATCGCAAGCGTTACTTCATCCCGCAGATAGCGCGGCGGGTTATTAACTTTCAGCATACGGAATAATACCGGCAGCGAGTGTACCGACTTGTATATGCCAAATGCTTCTACGCCCATTATTTGCAGGCGGGGATTATGCGTATCAGAAATTATCTTTTCAATTTTTGTACGGTATTCTTCATCATGTAAATTCGCAAGAGCAATCATTGCTTCACCGGCAAGCATATAGTCATCTGAATCTATAGATTTTCGCAGCAGCGGAATTGCCTGCGTACAATTATGCGCGCCCAAAATCCGGGCGCTTATATGCGCTGTTGTATAGGGATTGCTTTCAATATCCTCCATAAGCGCGCGGACGGCGTCATCATTCAATTCTTCCTGCGTCTGTATTGCTTCGAAAGCTTCGGTGCGCGTGGCAAAACGCGGCGATTTTGCCCGTTCCAAAAGGCCGGAAATAGCAAGCCACGAGGGGTTTTCATGGAGTCTGGAAAGAAGCTTCTGTTCCTGCCGCGTATCATCAGATTTTTCAAGTTTGTCGAGCAGCGCTATGGCGCGAAGGTCACGGAATGAAAAAATTACTTCCAGAGCGTCTCTTACCGGCAGAGCGCCGAGTGAAATAAGCCCGCGCTGCAAAAAGAGCGCCGCAGCAAGCAGCGCCCCCAATAAAATAAACAATATCTTGAAAGCAAAAAGGCGCGTCAATCCGAAACCGGTAAGCGTATCCAAAATGATGCCGGATAAAAACGAACCGCTTGCCCCGGCAATGCCAAACATAATAAAATACATTATACCCAGGTCGAGCATAAGTTCTTTCGGTATTAAACATAAATAGTATGTCTGCCCGACATTCTCCGCGCCGATAAACGAAAGATTTACTATCAAAAACACAAGTGACAAGAACATAATAACGGCGGTCTCTGTCTGCAAAAACGATACATTTTGTAAAAAAATTAATAATAATAAACTAATAAGCCCCAGCGCGGTACACAAAATAAATATGGGTTTTGCCCCGATACGTTCAACAAAAAACTTGATGCATAATCCGATTAAAAATGAGCCGAACGCGCCGAATACGCCATAAAGCGACACCATGCCATCGCCCTGCATAAATATTTCACGCGCATATACAATGATAAAGGTACGCGCGACACCGGAAACCAGCGCGACCAGAAAAAATATAGTGATAAAATTTTTTATAGGTATATCGGCAAGCGCTTTTTTGAACGTAATAAAAAATCCGTTTGCTGACGCTGTTTCGGCGGCGGGCGGTTCCGGTACTTTTCCGATTGAAACGCCGGCGGTTATACCGCATACCACGCCGGCGGCGGCAATAAGCGAATATATCCACAGCGCGGAACTGCCGCCAAGCGCCAGCGCGACCAAAAAACCGGAAAACATACTTACCGCGTTGTTTATCACCTGAGTTTGCGTCATGTAACTTGATTTGTCCGGCCCGGTCGCGAGAAAGTTAAGTACAGGATTATTTGCCACCATGCCAATTCCGCGAAATATATGGAAAAATGCTACCGCAGCGACAAGCATAACCAGCGCCGCGGATTCGTGCCCCGCCATTACAACAAAAGGCGCGGCGACAAAGGCCGCCATACAGGTTGAGCGGATTATCCACGCGCCCGAAAAAACTTTTATTATAGGGAAACGGCGTACGACAAGTTTGCCGACCGGTAAAAAAAAGTAAGATATGTAGGCGAAGGAACTGAGTATGCCGATAACCGTAGATGACGCATGACAGCGGAGCGCGAACAAGGTAACGGTATTTGCCGCAAGAAATGTCCACGACGCCGAGTTCAAAAATGTAAAGAGATTAAATACTTCCCGCGCTTTTGCCTGTTTGTATGGCGATAATGTATATCCCATCACTTTCAGTGTATCACATGCAGCCGTATAAGCAACAGTGGGCGAGGCGTTTCAGAAAAAAAAAGGGCATCCGGCGGCAGCTATACCTGAACGCAAAAGGCAGTATAAGAAGAAGCCCGAACAGGGCGGCGCAAAGCGAACGGATGCCGAGACCGCCTGCCATATCCGGTGACTGTCCGGTATTTTCGAGCCCGGCAAGCGCCGCGAAGGGGGTTTGCGGAATGTTCCGAATGCCGCCGGCATCTTCCGCGGGAATAGAATTTTCGAGGCTGCCGGTATCGGCGGAAACAAGGCCATCGGCATCAATTGTGTAATGCGGGTAACCGGCAGATTCGCTGTTCATAGGCGTGGAAAGGCGCGTAAACGAAAAATTCTTTTGGAACAAATAATGGCGGCGGAAATCTTCGCCGCTTAGGCCGGCAAGGGAAGCGGCGGCATGGCGCTGCTCTTGCCGAGCCGCCGCCGGAATAAAGTCCAGCGCCGCCGATAAAAAACCGGCCAGCAGGAATATCGGCACCGGCGGGGGCAGCCGGGCGGATGAGGCGCGCAGCGGTACGGGGGAAAAGCCTAGTTTGATTTTTTTGTCAAAACGCGCAAGGCATAAAAAACGCGTCAAGCCGTCAGCAACCACAAACAGCGCAAAAAGAACGGCGGCAAAAGAAAGCCCGTAGGCAAACGACCGCGCCCAAAAAGCCGCCGCCAGCGCCGCGGAAAAAACAAAACAGATAACGCTTAAAATATCCCAGAGCAATTCTGAAAATTGGTACAGCGGCGCGCGGCGTTCGACAATACGGATAATCATATTTATATTAATTTTTGAAATATAGGTACGGGACGCGATTATACCGGCAGCGGCGACACAGCCTGCCGCCCCAAGCCGGCAGCAGGGCAGAAATATCAAAAGCGGAAACAAGCGCATGCCGTTTTTGATATGTATTGATTTGGAATGTATATGATTTGGATGCATTTTCCAAATAGAAAAAATAGTTATAAAAATCCAAGCGATTAAAAAAGGCAGAATTGCCTTTGTGTCCGCCGGTTTTGCCGGCAAGACCGGGAAATAGAGCGCGGCAATATCCGCATAGCCTGCCGCCTGCCGGATGCGCTGTTCTACCGCTGAACTGCCGGATACAATGCCCAATTCGGAAACCGGAATATAAAAACGGTTTTCGCCGCCGGATATAAAAAAATCGTATACACGTTTTGCGTAACCGTCATTGCGCGGGTCGCTGTCTAGTACCAACGCAAGAAATTCAGAAGGGCTCAATTGTACAAGCGAAGAAAATTCATTCAAAAAGACGGTTTGATTGGATTCCGCTATAACCGTTTTTATGCCCGATTTATGCAGTCCGGCCAGTACAGATTTGCCGTCAACAGTATCCTTAAATGCTATAGTGATATACCCGTCCTGCGCGGGAATAAATCTGAATACAATAAAAGCGCAAAACACCGAAACCAAAAACGCGGCGGCGCATTTAAGATACGGCCATGCCCTTTCAATGTGCGGCGCAAACTGTTTATCATTACCCATAAACCGTGCCGCCTCCTACAAATACGCATAGGCGGCGGCAATGATAACGCCCAGAAAACATCCTACAACAACTTCGAGCGGGGTATGCCCCTGTACTTCTTTTACCGGACGGTAATCAAAATCATCCCGTTCGGCAAGTTTTGTTCCTACAATGTTCAAGGTTTTTGCCTGCAGCCCGGCGGAACGGCGCACTCCCATCGCATCGCGCATGACGATAAGCGCCAAAAAAAGCGTTACAACAAACAAGTTGGACGACAAGCCTTCGTTTATGGCTGCTGACGCGGCAAGCGCTGAAACAAGGGCGGCATGGCTTGAAGGCATACCGCCGGTGCGCCAGAACAGCGCTTCAAATGCGGCGCGGACGCGCGTTTTACTGCTCGAACTGAGTACAATAACCGCTTTTATCAACTGCGCGAATAAAAAACTCGAAATAGCGGAAAGAAAGAGAGAATTTTCCCATAATGTTGAAACGGCGCGCAATTTACTGTCTAAAAGAAAATTCATACCTGCAAAAATAAAACACCGCGAAATACCCGAACCAAACTGAAATACCGGAACAGTTGTTTCATCGGGTAACAAATTCGCTTATATTCAACGTTTTGCATATTTTCGATTTTAATACGCCGGGCTCAAAAGGCTTGGTAATAAAATCTTTCGCGCCCGCGTTAATTACCTGCGTGATAAATTCCGGGGTCGGGTCAAGACCGGTAACGCAGATAATAGGCGTATCTTTCCGTTCAGGTATTTTCTTCATTTCTTGAATGAATTCAAAACCGCTCATGCCGGGCATTTCAATATCTAGAAGAATAAGGTCTATTTTCTTGGTTTTAAGTATGGCGAGGCCCTCCGCGCCGGACTTCGACGGTATTACAATAAAACCTTTATCAAGAAAAACCTTAATAATTCGTAAATTCATAGGCAAATCATCTATTGCCAAAATAACAGGTGTTATAACATTTTCCGCCATCTGGTACTCCGTTACGGCAACGCCGGCATCTGACAACCGGCAGTTACAGGACAACGCTGATTTAATCAGCGTTGTCCTGGACACTTCTAAAAAACTAAAATTTTAGAAGCGCCGTTACTTTATCAACTGAGCTTTCACTCCCGAAAATACTTTGTCGGCAAGCGCTTCATATTCGGCAAGGAGAGCGTTTGTTTCCTTGTTTACTTTGTCGGCGTAGGCGCGGTCGGTCATTGTTTTCGTGTTGATGTACACGTTGAGAGACGCGCCCATAAGCGCCGCCTTGCAGAAAATAACGCCGACACCGGCATCGCTTACGGCAAGTTTGCTCCCTTTGAGGGCGAACTGTTCGCACAGTTTGATGGCTTCGGCGCACTTCTTCATAATCTCGAAAGGAGTGGCGCAGGCGTCACGGAGGCATTTTTCCATAACCTTTGCCTTTTCCGCCTTCTGCGCGTCCGTATCGGCCGGAAGCCCGTATGCTTTGGAAAGCGGCTCGAAATCTTCGGCGTCCTTATCAATGAGGTTGATAAGTTCAGCCTGCAGCCGGCCGCAGTTCTCCTGCAGTTTGATGATTTCCGGTTCAACATCGGCATACTTTTTTTTGCCTACGGTAAGCGAACCTACCATGTTGCCCAGAGCCGTCCCGACAGCGCCCACTAACGCGGACGCGCCGCCGCCGCCCGGTACCGGCGCTTTACCCGCCAGCACAGAGACAAAATCAGGAATTGTTTTTTGCGATATAGTCATTGTCTGCTCCTTTGCTCAAGTTTTTCTTTTTCCTTGGTGATTTTAGTACGCAAACTGTCGAGCATTTTGTCAACTGCCTGCAGCACGTCATAAGCGCTCTCTTTTACATGCGCCTGTACGCCCCATTTGAAATTGAGCTTAGCCTCGGCGCTGTACTCGGCGGCTTCCTTGCTGACCGTAACCAGAAAATCAACAATCATGTTTTCCGCGTTGCGAATCCGGTCTATCTTTTTTTGTATGTAGTCCCTTTGTTCCTCTTCAAGCGCGCAATGGAGCGCTTTAATCTCTGTATTCATAATCAAACTCCTATATTCCTCTCATGCTGGCTTTAAAGCCCGCGCTGAATTTTTCAAGTATCATATCGATTTGTTTTTTGTTGCTTATGCCGAAACTTGCCAGCACGGCGCTTTCAAACTGCTCGATAGTAGCTTCTTTTTCTTCTACAAGGGTCAGCATATTGGCCATATAAACCGCAAATACAAGGCTGCGGTACTGAACAGGCGCGGCGAGCGGGTCGTGGTGAAACCGTATCGCCGCGGTAACAACTTCAGGAAAATTCCATTTGTCCGCAATGTGCGCGCCGATTTCGGCATGGTTCATTCCCGCCGTTACGTTTTCAAATGTGGTTTCCGGTATCGCATGAAGTTTGCAAAATGATTTCGCGTTGTTTATCACATCAGAGGATGCCCGTGAAAAAACAATTTTGCCCATATCATGAAGTATGCCGCCTACATACACATCGTCCAGCACCGATTTGTCTTTGCCGAAATTTTTGACAATGTTGTATGCGTAAAAGGCTGTTTTGTACGAATGTTCCCAGAGCGCTTTCTGGTCGCCGGAATCATCGCCCAGAATTTTTTGCGTCCCGTAAGAATAGAGCAGATTTTTAATTCCTTTGAGGCCGAGTATTGTTGCCGCTTCCGCGATATTATTCACCTTTTTTGCGAGCATATACTGCGCCGAGTTCACTAGTTTGAGAATATCCGCCGTCATTGCGGGGTCGGTGGAAATCATACGCGCAATGTCGGCCATGTCCGATTTGGGGTCGTTTGCGAGCCGCTGAACATTGATGATATTCTGCGGGAATTGAGGCAGCGCGTTAATATTTTCCACGATAGCATTGGTAAGGTCCGTTATATTGTTGATTTGCCGCCCGTCAACGGGGATGGTAAGCCGCGCTATTGTCTCTTTGCCTTCATCGGTAATTTCGAAACATTCTTCGCCCAACCCCATCTTTTTGAGCATCAGCACTATCACCACAAGTCCCAGCCCGGCGCCTTCGGAATCGTCAATAATTTGCGCGAAGGCATCTTCCATACTGTTGTACTGGCGGGAACGGCTTAGTTTTTCATGAATCCGCACCTGTTCAATGCGGGTTATCCGCACGTTGTTGCGCACTTCAAATTGAAGGCTGTTTGCCTTGTAGTACATATTGATTTTTATGTATAAATTCTGGTCTTTCTGTAGTTGCAGATAGTGGGCAAGGTGTTCCATTGTTTCTTTTTTGAATGTGAGCATACCGGTCTTGTAATCATCAGGCCGGCCCAAATCCAAGCCTTTTTCCTGAAAGTAAACGCGTTTGGTGTTTGCCTTTTTCGCGTTGACCGCCAGTTCGGAGACGCAGTAAGTAACGTAGTCTTTAATCTTCTCCTGTCCGGCGGCGCGTAAGAAAGCGGCAACCGTCTGCTCGATTTTTACCTCTATATCGTGCGGCAGGGTATAGGTGGTTATATTAAGCGGTACACCGGTTTGAACGGCTTTTTTTATGCTGGCCTCATTAACCACATAGTTTAATTCGTCCATTCAACAATCCTTGACTTTTATTATTTGCCGGCATTTTTTCAACTAAAGCAGCCTATATTCTAAGGCGGCGCTGTTTACATTGATTTTATACAGCGCCGTCTCAAACCAGCGCACTCATAATAGCAATAAAAGGTGGAAAATGTCAAGTAGGCCTGCCGCCGGTTTTTATTCGGGAAGGCCGAGCACACGGCTTCCTTCGGCAATACCGGCGCGGGCAAACCAGCCCTGCGGAACTTCAAGGGCGTAGCGTACCGCCCGGGTGGAACGGACAGGGATGATGCTTTGCGGCCGCATGTCAAAAATATCAACGATAAGGCCATCGCGGCTTATGTACGCGATAGAGAGCGCGATGAGGGTGTTTTTCATCCAAAAAGACATCCGCTCATCACGGGTATAGACAAAGAGCATACCTTCGCCATCGGGGAGCGTTTTGCGGAACATAAGGCCGCGCATTTTCTGCTCGTCCGTACGGGCAAGTTCGGCGGTAATCGCCGCCGTCCCGTCCGCCTTTTGGATGGTGAGCGTTTTTGTTTCCAGTTTTGGCTGCGCTTTGTTATTTTCCGCATGAGCAAAACCGGCTGCCGCGCAAAAAATGACGGCGGCAATGAGCGCGCCGGTTTTTTTACCCCGCCTTTCAAAATTCATTCAAGAATTCCTCACGGAGTTTGGCGTTTTCGCTTTCGAGCGCTTTTGAATTTTCTATGTGTTTGTCAAAAACCGCTTTGTCTATGTATTTGACGGTGAGCGGCCGTTCAAGGTAGATGCGGGTCGCGCCGTCTTCCCAGAAAGCGAGTTTTGGGTTGAGGACGGCAGGGTCGCCGTACTGTTCGACAAAGCGCGTGAATACGGAGTAGTGGTCTACTTTGCCGGTGTTGAGGACAAATGCCATGATAAACACGCCCCCCGGCGTTGTCGCGCCGTCCGCCCGCGCGGTCTCTTCCAGTTGGAAAAAAGCGCGTTTGACAAATCCGGCGCCGGCGGTATCCACGACATTCTGTTCGCGCAGGGGCAGGAAGGAAACATCGGCATCGCCGCGAAAAGCGAAAGCGTCATCGGCGGCAAGCGCAGTTTTCAGGCTTTCCAAGTCCATACCGAGCGTGAGTTTGCGGAATTCGCGGGGAAGCGGCGGGGTGCCTTCTAAATTAGCCGGCGGCGGTGTTAAATCCGCTCCCCGCGCCTGCGCGAACAACTGGAGCGCAGGCAGGCAAAACAGCGCCGCGATAAGAATAAAAAAACGTTTTTCCATGGGCAAACCAACTCCTTTATTATCGGCTCTTGAAACAAGTTTTACAACCGCCGGTTGCCCGCTTCACTACCAGCCTGCCGTTGCCCCGGCGGTGCCGTCTATTATGCCGTTGTAGAGTCCGACCGCTACATTGTTGGACGAATTACCGTCCACGCTGGCCGTCGACGCGGGGGTGTCGAGGGTAAAGTTGCCGTAGACATACACCCCGCCGCCGGTGTTGTTGGCGGTATTGTTGGTGATAGACCCGCCATCCATTATGAATGCCCCGCCGACAAACACCCCGCCACCGTCGTAAGCGGTATTGCCGGCGATAGACCCGCCATTCATCGTGAAGCTCCCGGAGGTGATATGCACTCCGCCGCCATAGCCAGGGGTAGGGGTCCAGGAGTCTCCGGTGGTATTGTTGGTGATAGACCCGCCATTCATCGTGAAGCTCCCGGCAACCGCCACGCCGCCGCCAGTGCCGGCGACAGTAGCGGAGCCGCTGGTGTTGTTGGTGATAGACCCATTATGCATTATGAAGGACCCGCCGCTGAGGACATCCACTCCGCCGCTGAGGTAAGCGTTGCTATGGTTGTTCTTGATGGTTCCGTTTTGCAGGGTAAACGCGCCGCCGGACACCCGCACCAGCGAAGAGTTATTTGTGCTATGCCCTTCCAGCGTGGGGCCGTTCAGAGTAACGGATGCGTAGTCAGGGATGTTCAGAAGATTCCCTTGAGCGCCCGTCTCCAGTCTAATGGTTCCGCTTCCGGTGATCCCAATCTGCGCATAGTTAGCCAAGGCGGGGTTGTTGGAGCCGCCGCTGGCCAGCACCGAAAAACTGTTCGCCCCGATGTAGATAGGGTAAAGGGAGGATGCACTATTGGCGGCATTGATGGCATCCGCCCAATCGGACGCGTCGGCTACACGGTGTGCCCACGCTGCGGTCAGGGTGACGTTTGCCGTCGGGTAATAGGGAAACGTCACCTCTGATGGAGCCTGTGCCCCCACCGCAGGTGGCGTCCAGCCTACAACAGTAAAGGAGGCGTTAGTGTCGTGGACAGGGCGGGGGTCGGGCTGCGTATTTAGTTGGCTGCCCTCGATGACGTAGACAAGTTGGGTGGTGGAACCGCTCCAGTTCCCGCCGTTGGCATCAAAGGTAACGAGGTGCGCCCAGCGGGCGTACAAGGTGATATCGCCTGTCGGGGTATAGGGCTGCGCAACCGCCGCGCCGCCGGCCGTTTCCGACCAGCCGTAGAAGTGCAGGTCGGTTTTTGTAGGCTCGGGCATGTTCACGGAGGTTCCCTCATCCACGGTAACGGTCTGGCTGGTAGCCATGCCGCTCCAGCTCCCGCCGTTGGGGTCAAAGGTAACGGTGTAACCTGCTCCGCCTGTATAACCGGCTCCGGCTGTGTAGGCGGCGGTCATAATCGGGCTGTCGTTGAACCAACTGTGCCGGGCGATAGCCTTTACCGTGCCGGGCAGGGTCAGCGTAAACGGGCCTGTGTACAATGTCCCGTTACGCGGGTTTCTGCCGTCTGTGGTATACCATATTTTTACGTCTGCCGGGCTGCCGCTAGGCTTCCTTAGTGTGATTTGTAGGGAACCGGTAAACGAGCTTGTCCCCGCCGCAGGGCTTGGAACGGGCGGGCTCAGCGAAAAATTAATATCCTGGCATGCGGCCAAAACAAGCGCTATGGGTAACAATCGGTAAAACTTCAGCATAACACATAGAATATACACTTTTGTAAAACAGTAGTCAATAGGTAAAATATCAGCCGAAATCCGTAATACGCTCTCGCCATGGCGCAATCAGCGCCTGGATTTAATCAGTGCTTCCATAGGCTTGACATACGGCAAACGGATGGTATACATTACCGGCAGGCGCTAGAAAATTTATGGACATTGTAAAGGGAATCGCGGCTTCAACTGGATTGTACATCGGAAAGGCCATGCTTTGGGATGGCGGGGAATTATCCGAAGTGCCGCGCTATACATTCCGCCGGCTTGCCGACTGCGAAAAAGAATGGGCCCGTTTCCAAAATGTTCTGACAAACGCGGCGGATATACGGAAAAAAAAGATTGCCTGCAATGTGGCAAAACTGAATAAAACCGAAAGCGACCTGCTCAAAACACAGATTATGATGCTGGAAGATATTGAACTGCACGACCAGGTGCATGCCCGCATCTTTGAAAACAGCGAAAACGCGGAATGGGCGGTGTGGGAAATTTCCCATACTATGACGCAATTGCTTATGACATCGCCGGACGCGAATTTGCGTGAACGCGCCTCCGATATCGCGGGTATATGTCAGGAAATTATTTACAATCTAATGGGGCGCGAGCGTCATACGCTGTCAAAACTTTCCCAAAACTCTATCATTGTCGCCCGTGATATACTCCCCTCTGATGCCATTTCTATGGACAAAAGGCATGTGCGCGGCATTGTGCTTGATATGGGGAGCGTTACCTGCCATACGGCAATACTGGCGCGGTCGTTTGAAATTCCCGCCGTAGTCGGGCTGGGCGGCCTATCCCGCAAAATTGAAAACGGCGCGACCCTGATACTGAATGCCGCCCTCGGCGAAGTAATTGTGAATCCGGACGCGGAAACGTTGAAAAAATACCGCAAAATGCTCCGCGAACATGAACAGGCCCGCAAAACGGCCGAGGCGGTTCAGACCGATGCGCCTGTTACGCGGGACGGCGTTCCCATTACGTTGAAGGCCAATATCGGCCTGCCGGAAGAAACGGCAAAGGTGTACAAGTACGGCGCGCAAGGCATCGGCCTGTTCCGTTCGGAATTCCTGTTTCTTACGCCCGGCGCGCCTTCCGAGGAAGAGGCGCAGTTCCAGGCCTACAGCAAAGTGATAAAAGCCTCCGGCGGAAAACCCGTTACCATACGGACAAGCGATATGGGCGGCGATAAAATTCTTCCCAACTTTTACAATTTTGAGGAAAAAAACCCGCTGCTTGGCTGGAGGGCCGTGCGCTTTAGTTTGTCGCAGCCGGAAATGTTCAAAATGCAGTTACGCGCGATACTCCGCGCGGGCGTTTACGGGTCGGCCCGCATAATGTTCCCGCTTATTTCCAGCCTTGATGAACTGCTGCAAGCGAAACAATTACTCGATGAGGCAAAAACAGAATGTGAACAGGCAAAACAAAAATTCGCGGCGGATATGAAAGTAGGGACTATGATTGAAGTTCCCGCCGCCGCGCTCATTGCCGAAGCGCTGGCCGCTCATGTTGATTTTTTTTCCATCGGCACCAACGACCTTGCGCAATACACGCTCGCCGTTGACCGCGGCAACGAAAAAGTCAACGCGCTTGGAAACCCCCGTCATCCGGCGGTACTGCGCCTTATCAAAATGGCGGCGGATGCCGCCCGCAAAGCCGGCATCGGTGTGTCTGTTTGCGGCCAGGTCGCCGCCGATACTTCGATGACGGCGCTTCTTCTGGGGCTTGGTATCGAAGAACTGAGCATGAACGCGGCTTCCATACCCGCTGTCGCCGCCGCTTTGAGAACATTAAACATGGCCGCTTGCCGCAAACTGGCCGAAAAAGCGCTCGGCTGCGCAACTGCCGGAGAAGTCGAAGATTTGTTCAAGCGCTGAAAACATGATAGACGCGCCCCGCCTTATTCTGATTGGCGCATGCGGCAGGAATTCGGGCAAAACCGTTCTCGCGAAAAAACTTATCGCGCGTTTTGCCGCCGTTGAGCCGGTTTACGCGCTCAAGGTAACTTCTGTGGAAGCGCTGGGGGCGCAATGCCCCCGTCATTCGCATGAAGGCTGCGGCGCTTGTTCTATTTTCACCGATTATTGCCTGACGGAAGAAACCGATGCCGTGTCCTCCAAAGACACCTCGCAAATGTTAGCCGCCGGCGCGAAAGCGGTATGGTGGCTGCGCTCTCTCCGCCAATCGCTTGGCGAATCGTTTGTGGTTTTCCGTGAAAAAATTCCGCCGGGCGCGCTCGTTATAGCCGAATCGAACAGTTTGCGCCTTGCCGTAAAGCCGGCTTTGTTTATTATGGCCGGCGGCGAAGAAACCGCCGCCAAAAAAAGCGCGCTGGCGGTTATGCGCTATGCGGACATAACGCTGCCGTTCCGCCGGGCGGACACCGCTTTTGAAGAAATAGCCCGGCAGGCGGCGGCGCGCGTTCAACTATGACCTTGCCTAAACGCGGGCAAAACGGCACTATGGAGGGCAACGCTGATTAGAGCCAATTTAATCGGCGCCTTCTTAGGAAAACTATGGAACAGAATGAAATTGAACAGAAACTCGGTGAAATAAAAAAACTGGCGGCCCGTATGGGGGTGGATGCCGGCGCCGAATTGGAAAAACTGGAAGCGAAAATCAAGGCGGGCTCCGATGCGGGAAAGGTTTGGCGGCATGTTGAATTGGCGCGCCATCCGATGCGTCCCTATGCTATGGACTACATAGTGCGCGTATTTAACGGCTGGACGGAATTGCGCGGCGACCGTTATTTCGGCGATGACCCGGCCATTATCGGCGGGCTTGCCTTTGCGGGAAAGAGGCCTGTTACGGTGATTGCCCACCAAAAAGGCCGCACTCTGAAAGAAAACCTTTTCCGCAACCATGGCATGGCCAACCCGGAAGGCTACCGCAAGGCGCTCCGGCTGGCGCGGCAGGCGGAAAAATTCCGCCGGCCGGTAATTACGTTTGTCGATACGGCCGGCGCGTATCCGGGGCTGGGCTCGGAGGAGCGCGGCATAGGCGAAGCGATAGCCCGCAATCTGTTTGAATTGAGCCGGTTACAGACGCCGGTTATTTGTTTTATCATCGGCGAGGGCGGGTCGGGCGGCGCGCTCGGCCTCTGTGTCGGCGACAAAGTATATATGCTGGAAAACGCTATTTATTCGGTAATCAGCCCCGAAGGGGGGGCCTCTATCCTTTTGCGGGACAGCGCCCGGGCCAAGGATGCCGCCGCGATGCTCAGGCTTACCAGCGCCGACCTTTTGCGCTTCAAACTGATAAACGGCGTTATTAACGAGCCGGAAGGCGGGGCGCACATGGACATAGACGGCGTTGCGCGGCAAATCAAAGCGGTGATAGACCGCGAACTGGACGAACTATGCGCGCGCCCTATTCAGGCAATCGTGCGCTACCGCAACAAAAAAATCAGCAAAATGGGGCAATGGCAAGACGCGCCGCTTAACACCGGCGCGAAGGATGCCCTGTAACACACCTCTATGAAACAGGACTTCGGGAAGATACTCGAACAGTGGGAACAGAAGTGTTCGGCGAAGGCTGCCGGCCGTTTGGACGGGGCCGCCGGCCGGGCAAAAAGAACGGCGGCGGAAGCGGACGCGGCCGTTTTGCAGCGCCGCTGGCTTGAAATGAACGGCGTTATCGACAAGGACAAGGGCAGCGCGGGGGAAAATCCCGCGGAGCGGGGCAAGCGTCTAAAGGACATGCGTCCGCAGGACAGCATCGATTTGCATTTGTTTACCCGCGAGGAGGCATGGCGGGCGCTGGAAGGCTTTTTTGCGTCCGCGCGCCGGCGCGGGCTGGAAAAGGTACTGATTATTCATGGGAAAGGCCTTCATTCGGGAGGCGGCGGGGTGCTGCGTGATATGTGCGCGCAGTTTTTGGAGCAGTGCGAATGCGCCGGAAAGCGCGGTTATGCCGGAAAAGAGATGGGCGGCAGCGGGGCTACGTGGGTTATACTCAAGTAAGCGCCCCATCTTTTAGCGGTGTATTTTTCCTAGGGAAACGCTGATTAAATTGACTCTAATCAGCGTTTCCCTCTTGTAGTTGCTCATTTCATTGCGCAACTACAGGGAAAGTAACCACTGATTTATTCTCGATTGAATAAATCAGTGC
>JAIRPM010000081.1 GCA_031257075.1 Spirochaetaceae bacterium | reverse complement strand
TATAAGCGCCCGTTCTATGAGGGCAACGCTGATAAGAGTCGATTTAATCGGTGTTGCCTAAGCCTGTCAAAAAGCCGCTGTTCCGCCGGAGATGCCGGCCTCGTTTTCCCGGTATTTTGCCATAAGGAGCCGGCAGAGTTCCCTGTCAAAAGCCGCCGCAAACGATTTTTTTTCTTTAGAGCCGTAATTGGCATGGCGCAGGCCGCCGGCATTGTTTTTCGCCAGAAAGATAGTAACGTTGCGCATTGAAAGGTAATAGCGTATGTTTTCCGTTGTAAAAAGGCGGCCGCGGTCATCCAAGACCGTTATATGTCTTTTGACAAGCCGTTCGGCAAGGGGCACATCCCGCGTTATAACAAGGTCGCCCGGCACGGCATTATCTACGATAAAGTCATCCGCTTTGTTAGGGCCCGCCGGGCATACTTCCATAAAAAAATTCGGTTCATCAGGAATACCCGGAATGGGACGGTTCGCGCTAAAAACCGCCCTCACCCCTGTCCGCCGCGCCGCGCGAATAATCACGTCGCGTGTTTTACGGGGGCAGGAATCCGCATCCGTATAAACCGTCATCCTTGCGCAAGCCTGGCTAGGGCGCTTTCGGCAATCAGAGCCATAAGCCGCGCCGCCTGAAAAAGCATATCTGTTTTTGCCTGAAATTTGGGATGATGGAGGCCGAAAGGGCTATCCACCCCAAAACAAAAAAACACCCCCGGTATCCGCTTTTGGTAATAGGCAAAATCTTCGCCGCCCAGCGTAGGCGTAAATTCCTCTACCTCATAACCGTTGCCTTCCGCCAATTTCCACAAGAAATCACAGAGCGTTTTGTCATTGTTGGTAGAAGGGCTATCGAATTCCGGTTTGAAATCAATGGAAACGTTGTACGCAAGCGCTATCCCGCCGCACATCCGCTCCAGTTGTTCCGCCGCGCGCTTGCAGTTGCCTTCACCGAGGCCGCGTATTGTCCCTTCGATGAAAGCCGTATCCGGCACAATGTTCCATGCCGACCCCGATTCAATACGGGTAAAACTGAGAACAGCGGTGTCAAACGGATTGGTGTTCCGGCTAATAACGGTCTGCGCGGCGCAGACCAGCGCGGCGGCGGCAACGAGCGGGTCTTTGCAAAGTTCCGGCATCGCCGCATGCCCGCCTTTCCCTTGAACAGAGATGGCAAAACGCGCCGTGCTGCCAAAAGTCGCGCCGTCCTTTACCGCCACAACACCGCTTTTCAGATTGGGCATAGCATGGAAACCGTATATTTCGCTCACCGTATCAAGAAGCCCTGTTTGCAGCACCGAAAGTGCGCCGCCGGGAACTTCTTCAGAAGGCTGGAAAACAAACCGCACGCTGCCGCGCAATTCCGGCCGTTTTTCGGCCAGCAAAAGAGCCGCCCCCAAAAGGGCAGCCATATGGAAATCATGGCCGCAGGCATGCATGCAGCCAGCGTTACGGGAACGGTAAGGAACCGCCGTTTCTTCATTTACCGGCAGCGCGTCAATGTCGGCGCGCAGGGCCACAGTTTTTCCCGGCAGCCCCCCCTGTATCTCAGCAACAAGCCCTGTTTTGAGGGGCGGGTTGCCGGCCAGCACGGCAATACCCGCCTGAGAAAGCGCCGCTTTTATACGGACGGTTGTATCGAATTCAGCGCAACTAAGTTCAGGATGGCTATGGAACCACTCGAATTCATCCAAAAGGCGCTGTTGAGATACGCTGCCGCCCATAACTATACGGTTCCTTCGGCGCCTTCAGCATCATGCAAATAATCGCATGCGGGGTTGACGCAGAGTTTGTGAGCGCCGTTACGTTTATCGTACTTTTCTACCAAAAACCAGCCGCACTTGGGGCAGTTTTGACTCGGTAAAGGTTTGAAATGCGTTAAAAAATCACAAGCAGGGTAATTGCTGCAGCCATAAAATTCCTTGCCGCGTTTTTTTGTCTTGCGGGCAACAATATCCCCGCCACATTGGGGGCATTTGGCAAGCGGCAGCGATTTGGCATTCCGGCATTCGGGAAAACCTGAACAGGCAAGAAAATAGCCGTAACGCCCCAGTTTTTTCAGCATAGGTTTACCGCATTTTTCACATACCTCGTCCGTAGGTTCGTCAACACGGCCTTTGTACGATTCCATGCTTTGCGTAACATCATCAACATTTTTTTTGAACGGCGTCCAGAATTCGCGTATCATATCGGTCCATACACGGCCTTTGCCTTCAACTTCGTCAAGACGGGTTTCCATGCCGGCGGTAAAATCCGCGTTCACAATGTCCCCAAATTTTTCCACAAGCAAGTCGGAAATAAGCCGTCCAAGCACGGTAGGCACAAGTTGTTTATTGGCGCGGGTAACGTAATAGCGGTCAAGCAGCACAGAAATAGTCGGGGCGTAGGTTGAAGGCCGGCCGATACCGTTTTCTTCCAGCGTTTTGACTATACTCGCGTCCGTATAACGCGGCGGCCCCTGGGTAAAGTGCTGTTCAGGCTCAAATTTTTGCGCCTTAAGCATAACCCCCTGCGTTATGGGCGGAAAAATCTTGCCGGATTCTTCTTTGGACGCAAGCGTTTTTAGCACCTTTGTCCAGCCTTTTTCCAAATAGCGGGTGCCGGAAACACGGAAAACCGGTTCCCCCTCCGCGCCGGGGCAGGTAATATCGGCGCTCAACGTGAGCGTCTTTGCCGGATTCATCTGGCTTGCGACAAAACGTTCCCAAATAATGGAATAGAGCCGGTATTCATCACGGGAAAGGGAATCTTTTATTGTGTCCGGCGTATAACGTATATATGTCGGCCGTATTGCTTCGTGCGCGTCCTGAGCGGTTTTGCCCACCGAATAGTGAACAGCCGCCGCCGGCAAATCGTCGGGATAGTTTTTCGAAAGCCAATCGCGCACTTCGCCAAGCGCCTGTTCGGAAATACGCACGCTGTCGGTACGCATGTAAGTGATTAGGCCTATGCGGGAAGCGCCGACATTCACGCCTTCGTAGAGGTGTTGGGCAATTTGCATCGTTTTGCGGCTGGTAAAACCCAGCCTGTTTGCCGCTGTTTGCTGAAGCTGCGATGTCGTGAATGGCGGGCGGGGGCGCAGCGCCTTTTGCGTTTCGCGGATGTCGCGCACAGTAAATTCAGCGTTTTCGATGCGGGCAATAATCTCCTTGACGGCGGCTTCGTTTGTCAAATGGGCTTTTTCACCATTGTAAAGCGCCAATTGCGCGGTAAACACCGCCGCTTTTGCGCCGGCCTTGGCCTTTTCCATTTTGAAATCCGCAAACAATTCCCAGTATTCTTCCGGCGTGAACGCTTCAATTTCTTTTTCACGTTCACATATCAGCCTCAGCGCCACAGACTGCACCCGTCCTGCCGAAAGCCCGCCCTTCACTTTTTTCCAAAGTATCGGCGAAATGCTGTAACCCACAAGCCGGTCAAGCACGCGGCGCGCTATCTGCGCGTCCACCTTGGCTTTATCAATCTGAGTGGGCGCGGCAACCGCTTCTTTTATTGCCTTGGGCGTTATTTCATTAAAACTTACACGCGATATGGGCAAAGCGGCATTCTTGGCGCTAAGCGCCCGGCTCAGATGCCATGCGATAGCCTCGCCTTCGCGGTCATTATCACTGGCAAGCAGTACCGCATCGCTCTTTTTAGCTGTGGAAAGGAGTTCGTTCAGTATTTTTGCCCTGCCCCGCACAGTGATAAACGTCGGTTCAAAATTGTTTTCAACATCAATAGCCATACGTGATTTAGGCAGGTCGATGATATGCCCCATAGACGCGCGAACGGTGTATTGCCCGCCCAGATATTTTTCGATGGTTTTTGCTTTTGCCGGCGATTCTACTATCACCAGATATTTTTGCGCCTTCGCGCTCCGCTTTTGCGGCGCTTTTTTTGTTTGACCGGACGGCTTTTTTTTGAGCGGTTTCGATGTGGCTACAGTACTCATAACAGAGGTATTGTAACAAGGGCGCGTACTTGTGGGTAGAGGCGGATTGGCGCAAAAAACACTATCCCCTCCTCTATTCACGCCGCGCTGCTCTGTGCTATAATCCGGTCAATGTGCCGCTGTTTGCGGCATAAATTAACACTTTTGGAGGAAATATGAATTTCTCAAAAAAAACAATGGCCGCCGCCGCCGCGCTGGAGGCGCTTTGTCTGGTTGTATCCTGCGCAAAAACAAAACAGGGCGGTAAAATCAAAGTAACATTCGCGGGAACCGAAGCGGCTTCTACCGGCCAAAGCCGGATGATGCTGGAAGTAACGGAAAAACTGAACGCTTCGGGCAAATTCGAGGCGGATGTGCAGGTAAACGGCGCTCTGTCCAACGATACGGACAACCTGGTAACGCAGGCCAAAACCGGTGTGCCTCTTGTTGTCCCGTCCGACCCCGGCAGGCTTGCCAGCCAGTTCAACATCCCTGATTTGAGCATACTAATGGCACCCTACATTCTTACCAACCGCGCGTCTCTCGAAAAACTGCCCGAAACGGCTATTTTTACCGAATGGCAAAAACAACTGGAAACACAGGGCATAACCTTTGTGGCGGATATGTACAATGGTTTTCGCAGTTTCTACACAACATCCCCTGTAGAAAACGTAGCGGGCCTTAAAGGGCTTCGTATACGGGGCTTCGGAAACGCGATAGGCAACTCGCTTGCCAAATATTTAGGCTTTGCCAACATCGGTATATCGTGGGGCGAAGTGCTGCCCGGCATTCAGCAAAAAACGTTGGACGGCTGCGAAGTGCAGGTTGCGACAGCCTATGGCACCGCCATTTATGAAGTAACAAAAAACCTCGCGCTTACTAAACACTATATGCTTCAATCCTCGTTTGTTTGTTCATCCAAATTGCTTCAATCTATGCCTGAAGAAGACCGCGCTTTCTTTATCAAAACGATACGCGAAGCCGCTCAAAAATACGGTGAAATTGTCGCTCAAGAAGAAGACGAGTACTACGCAAAAATGAAAGACAAAGGCGTTACTATCCGTGAAGTAGACTTGCGGGAATTTCAGGACGCTATCGCGCCGCTGTACACAAACAACGACCTTAAATTTTCTGACGGCCTTAAAGACCGGCTTTTCACAGAATTAGGGCTATAACTGCCGGTATTGCGCTAGGAAAGCGCTGATTACATTGATTCTAATCAGCGTTGCCCTAGCCTTTTCCGGTATTTTGTGTTATAGTAAAAGCAGGAAGCCGTCCGGCGATTTATCCCCACCCAAGAGTATAAATCCCCCTTCCGGACGGCTTCTGTTTTGGGGGCCGCCAAAGAAGGCGGCTGTTTCAGAGTTTAGGCAATTCGGTATTATCTAATTGCCCAAACTCCAAATGTAAAAACCGCCAAGGATGGAGCGGCACGGATGCCGCTTGTTTCTATGGCCGGAGTTTGTAAAACAAACTCCAAATGTAAAAACCGCCAAGGATGGCGGTTTTTACACCGCCGGCGTGGTGAAATGGCAGACACGGCAGACTCAAAATCTGCTGGGGGCAACCCCGTGAGAGTTCAAGTCTCTCCGCCGGCAAGAAGTAAATAAGGCAATCGTGGTGAATATCCACAATACAGCAATGTACACCAGAAAAGTCCGTTTTAATTCAGGGATTGATTGGTATTAAGCAACAATAATGACCGAGCCTAAAAACATAGAACGCCGCACCTGGGTTTGATTCATTTTCCGGCTCTTTACCTATAAGTAAACGCTATCGTTGTAATGTCATCAGACTGTTCGGCGCCGGAAACAAATTCCGCCAACTGCGCGCGGATTGCCGCGTCAAACGCTTCCGGTCCCAGATCAAGGTATCTGTTCGCAGTCTCCAGAAAACTATCGTTACCCCATTCCTTGTTTTCCCTGTTCATGGCCTCGTTAATGCCGTCGGTATACAAATAAAGTCTGTCCCCGGGATGTAATTTCATTGAACACTGCCGGTATGCGCTGGTTTCCATCATGCCGGGGGGAAGCCCTTTTTTCACTTCCATAAATTGATACCTCCCGCCCGATACGGAAACGAGCGGCGGGTTGTGTCCCGCATTGGCGTACATCATTTCGCCGGAAGCAAGGTCAATGGAACAAATCAACACGGTAACAAACATACTGCGGGGGTTGTTTTCACAGAGCAGCCTGTTGACCGCCGTGAGCGTGCCGGCAGGATCGTTGGTCTGCAGCATCTGCTGCTTGACAAGCGTCTTGGCGATAACCATGAAAAGTGATGCCGGCACTCCTTTCCCGCTCACATCGGCGATAACAAGAGCAAGTTTTGTTTCTTTTTCGTCAAGGAAGAAAAAATCATAGAAATCGCCGCCGACCTCTTTTGCCGGAACCATTCTGGCAAAAACAGAAAAGTATTCATTGCTCGAAAATTTGGGAAAAATCGCGGGCAGCATATTGTTCTGAATATCCGCCGCAATGACAAGCTCGCTGTTGATGCGCTCTTTTTCAGCGGTCGCTTTTTCTATATTGAGAATATGGCTTTTGAGGTCGCCGGTCATTTTATTAAATGCCTTTCCCAGTTCCGCCACTTCATCGCTGCCGTTAACAGGAATCTGAACATCAAGCGCGCCTTCCCCGATTTTCCGCACACTGCGGGAAAGCGCTTCGATGGGACGAGTTATTGCCAAAGACAGGATGTATGAAAGAGCGACAACGAGGAACGCGGAAACTACGAATATGACAACAAAGCGCATGACAGCGCTAAAAAGGGTTTTTTTGATATAGTCCTGCGCCTCAAGCGTAAATGCGTCTATTTTTGCCTGTGCCCGCTCTGTGGGCGCGATAATTTCCTGAACCGGTATCATGACGCAGAGTTTCCAGTCTGTCTCCGCAAGCGGCGCGGAAAACAAATAGTATTCTTCCCTGCCGATTTCAACTATCGCTGCGCCATAAATGCCGTCTGCTATATTAAGAAGCGCGTCTCGCCAGGAACCTTCCGCTTCTTCCAAGGGATTCACGTTAAAGCCCGGTTTTCCGTAGCTGGGATGGGCTATATATGTACAGTTTTCATCCAGTAGAAAAGCATAGCTTCGTACGCCGATACTCAGGGAAAGTATGTTTTCGGTAATGACGCCGAGGGTAATATCGGTTGCTACAACGCCCGAATAAACGCCCGCGCTGTTTTTAAACGCTACCGCGCAGGTAGCAAGAAGCATTCCATAGTAATCAACATGGGTATTAAGCCATATAGCCTTGCCCTGGCTCTTCATGGCCGCGGTATACCATGGCCGTGTGCGGGGGTCGTAGGCACTGTCATACAAATTTGATTTGGAATACCGGAAAAAAATACCGCTTTCGGTTCCCAGGTATATATTGTCCAATAAGGAGTTCGCCTCAAGAATGCTTGAAAGCCCAAATTCGGCGCTGGAAATCAGGCGCAATTCCTGGCGTATGTTCTCTGTATTGCGGACTCCCGGAGCCAGCATATACTTGGCGGCGGCTTTTTCTTTGGGAGCCTCCGGTATCAGAGGGATGGGACTTCCGTTGAATTCTTCAGGATGGGCGTAAATCTGCCCTATAAAACTAGCTCTGGCGGTCAATTCCGTACTGATCTGATGCAGCCTCGCGTTTGAAAGATCCGCCCGGGCTGCGACAATATTTTTCATGTACTCCCGTGCCTGCCCCAGCAGCGCATACTGCGACTCAAAAGATATGGTATTGCCTAGTTGTACATTCGCATCCTGCGAATATTTTGCCAGGTTCCGCATCTGGGTATATGAAATCACCGAAATAATCGACAACGTTAAAAGCGATACCGATAAAATCACGAAGAGAATTTTTATACCAATCTTTATGTTTCTGAACAATCCGGCTGCCTTCTTTCCGCCGATAGTTTTGTACAGGGTAAGTTCATTTTTACCCCCTGCCCGGTTGTACTGTACACGGTCCATCCACTTTCTCATGATGAAAATTCCCAGGCCGCCCGGTTCCCTGCCGTCGATGGGCGCGTTAATATCCGGGGGCGCATGTTCCAGGGGATTAAAGGCAATGCCCGAATCTTCAAACCGCATCACAAACCGGGAATTATCCATGCCCGCCATGACGCGGGCGGAACCTTCCCCGCCGCTGTATGCATGGCGGCAAATGTTAACGAAGATCTCTTCGGCGGCCATCGCAATCTGGCCTCGTGTTTTGGAAGCGCAGCAGGTTTCATCCAAAACAGCGCCAAGCCAATCTTGAAGTGTATCAAGTTCGCCGGTATTTGCGGATAAAACGATCTCTTTGTCAAACCGAACCACGTTCTGTATCTCCGGCCCGGTTATTCAAAGACAAGAACATCGTCCAACCCCACCAGTTCAAAAACATCCATCACCGGTTTACTAACATTACGGATAACAAGCTCTCCGCCGATAATATCCAGTTTCTTCTTGGCGGATATGATAACCCGCAGTCCCGCCGAAGCCAGATACTCCATGCTGTTGAAGTCCAATATCAGCTTCTTTGTTTCACCTAATACCGCTTCAACCGCACCGCTTAACTCTTCCGCCGTTACCGCAGTCAATCTTCCAATTACCGTGAACGTTACGCTTTCTTTGTCCACGAATTTTTCAATCTCCATCTTTATCCCTCCACGAAGTTCCTTATAGTTTATCCAGGTTGAACCGCAGGCCAACCGATACCGGCAGCATAAAGCCCGATTCGTTGATGGAAGCGCCGGGTGTGTTCGTAACGCGGAACGCAAGCGCGTATCCCGGCAGTACATCTACAGTTACCGCTATGAATGCCTTTGGAAAAATACATATACCGGCAAAAGTGGCGGCACTAAAAAATAAATCCCATGCCGCCGGAAAGTCGGGGACATCATATATGCCCAATGACGCGGAGATGCCGGCGCGGAAACCTATCAATTTAAAATCGTAGGAAAAATAAATATTATCCTTAAAGCGAAACATAAAACGGTCTTTAGCACCTTCTTCTTGGGCACTATGCGAGGTTATGTGTCCAAAGGAAAGCAGAAAATCGTTTTGCAAGTGTTCGCTAAACAATTCAAGATTGAAGCCCGCATAGCAGTCCCAAAATTGAGGCTTCTTGTAAATGTTATATTCGCTGCCGGCGATAAGC
>JAIRPM010000067.1 GCA_031257075.1 Spirochaetaceae bacterium | reverse complement strand
ACTTGTATCTCTACCTGAACGGATACTACCCACTACCCACGCGCCAACGAAGTTGGCGATTCCACTACCCACTACACACAAGGAGGTTACCATGTTAGGTAACGCAAAAAAAGGTTCCGCGAAGGGCGGGACAAAAGTGGCAGTGTGGGGATTGTGCGCCCTCGCGCTGGTTTTCGGCTTCGCGCTGGTTGGGTGCGGAGAAGACAATGATGACGATGACGGCCCCGGCGGACCGGAATGGGATGCCAAACTGGTCCCTGGTCGGAACCTCAATAACGAGCCCGAAGGTTATTGGGATTTTGAGGATTCCAGCATAGATCTCCATTTCGTCAACCTGAACGTGTCGGGTAAAACCGTGGGTAAAATGACTCCTAAAGAAGGCGGCGATTATACCCTTAAAACCAGAAACGAAACCACCTATACGGTGTTCTACACCACATCGCCTGAAGAGACGTATACATTCACCGCCACGGTCGAGGGGAAAGAGCTTACGATTTCCGGCAGCGACAAGGAGGAGTGGAACGGTACCTACACCCTGGTTGAGGACTGACACGGATGAGCCTGTGCAAAACCAACCGGGTTTTGCACAGGCTCGGATTTCTGCGGACGGGCATTGTAAAAGGAGGAAGCCATGACGGTATGCAAAACATTCATTGGAGCGCCGCTCAAACCGGGGCAGAAATACACCAAGAAAAATCTTTTCGGCGTATTGGAAAGCAACATCCGCATGGCTTCTACCTTCTTTGACCCGGCGCGGGACGAACTGTATACCTTCTTCGACCAAAACAGCGCCGTTTGGAACAACGACTATCAAAACGGCATTTTCCGTTTCCACCACAAGACCCTCAAAACACTGAGCGAAACCCCCGCATGGGAACGCACCAAAATACGCCGCGTTTTCCTGCGCCCCAAAGCCCAAAAAGCCGGAGAGTTTACCTACCTCGGCGAAGCCCGCGATGAAAAACACACTATTGCCTCAAACGGCCACGAAGAAAAACAATACCAAATCTTTTAACCGCCCCTAACTGAACTCCTATTTGAACGCTTGTTTTCGAGGAGAGGGCGAAACGATAGCAATTCCCCAAAACACCGGTTTGTGCTAAAATACGCTAAAGAAATGAATCGCCCTATCCCGTTTATCATCGTTTTCCTTGTTATAAACACAGGCGCGCTTTTTGCGCAAACAGGCGGAGCGCAGGCCGCAGCGCAGCGTTATTACAATCAGGGGCAAGTTTTTATGGCAGATGAGGACTGGTATCAGGCTGCCGCGGCACTGCTGGAAGCGCTTAAACAAAATCCGGCTCACAGTGAAGCGGCACTGTCATTGGCGGAATGTTACTACGAACTAAATGAGTATGAGCAGGCGCTTAGTTGGGTACGCAAGGCGCGCACACTTGCCCGCACGCAAACGGCGGCGGCAAACCTTGAAGCCTTTGTCCTTATTGCGCTGGGGCGTTTGGACGAAGCGGCGCCTATCATTGCCGAAGTGTTAAAGCGCGAGCCTTACAACCGCGAGGCGCTTTTTGCGGCAGGCGAATTAGACATCGCTCGCGGCAGGGCAGGCGATGCGGCACGGCGCTACCGTGATGCGACACGGCTTTATCCGCGGGATAGGCGGCTTCTTATTTCGCTTGCCATGGTACTCAGCGCGCTTGGCGACAGCAAATCTTCCCGAGAATTTATCGAACGGGCGCAGCAGGCATACCCGGACGATTACCGTGTTTATTACTACGCCGCCTACCTCAAAGCAAAAAACGGCGAACTTGCGGGAGCCATAAGCGATGCCGAACAGGCGCTCTATTTACGCCCTGATTTTCCGGCTGCCCGCAGTTTGCTGGCGCAAATCCGTTACCGCAACGGCAATTTTAACGAAACGCTTAAGTTTTGTGATATCGCAATAGCCGAAAACCGCGCCCAGCCGGCGGTGTGGTATTTACGCGGAATGGCGCTCAACAGGCTTGGACGGGGCGCGGAGGCCCGCCGTTCTTTTGAAACAGCCATCGGCCTTGACAACAACGATGAATGGGCGCGGCAGGCATTAGAAGAAAATCTTTTACGCGAAGTTGATTTGGAATCGCCTGAACGGGCAAAAGCGGCGGCATGGCACTTTGAACGGGCGCGGCAGGCAAAACTGCGCAGCCTCTACGATGATGCCCTTTTTGAATACCGGCGCGGTTTGCGCCTGAATCCGTATGCGCAGGAACGTTATGATTATGCGGGAATTCTTCTGTTGCAGGGATTTAGGCGGCAGTATTTGGAGGAATTGCTGTTCATTCAGAATGAAAGCGGCAAAGCAAATAATGCCGTCAATGACGCAATAGAAACGTCCAATGCGCTGTTAAAAACAACCTTTGCCGCCCGAAATCCTATAGGCGACGAGGAAATAAAACCGCATTGGAATATTGCCATTTTCACTGCGGCAACCCAATCGTCTTTTTACCATGCTGATGCGGGCTACCTTGCCGCCGCATACTTAAAAGACATTACCGTACATATACGCGAATTGTACGCAATGAATTTACCACTGCGCCAGAATTCGTTTTCAACGGCTTTTCGCACTGCCCGTGAAAACAAGGCGGACTACTTTTTGATGATAACTATTGCTGAAAGTGAACGCGACCTTTCAATTAGCGGTGAATTGTATGTGGCGCGAACCGGCTCCAAAGCAGCGGATTTTAAGGTCTTTCGCGCAGGAAGTGACCGTTTGCGCAATGCAAGCCGCGCTCTAAGCGAGCAAATAGCCGCTGCCCTTCCTTTTCGGGCTGTCCTGCTGCGCCGCCAGGCAGGAAGCGGCATTATTGACAAAGGCAAACTTGACAATCTGAAAGAGAATGCTGTTTTCAATATTGTGAAAGCAGGAAAAGCCGAATTAAAAAACGAAGGCATAGGAGTACAGTATCAAAATGCCGATATTACCGGCACATTCACCGTAAAGCAAATAGACGAAGAAATAAGCGGCGGGACGCTTGAACGAGTCGGCTTTTTTGATTTGATAGCGCCGGGTGATGAAATCTTTGAAAAACCGGAAACACCGCCGGCAGACCCTAAAGTTGCCGGCAAAAAGCCAGCCCCGCCCGCACCGGCCGCCCAAGACCCGGAACTCCGCGCCCTTTTACGCGCCCTCCGTTAGAACAGCGCTGATTACATTGGATTTAATCAGTACTTCCTTCGGGCAACCTCTTGTATACACGCCGCTCTTTGTGATATTACTACAAGGGCCTATTGTAAAATCCGGTTAGCACGGCTATTTAATTTAACGCACTAGGCTGTGCGGTTTTCGACCCAGAAAAGCACTGATTAACATCGAGTTAATCAGCATTGCCCCTGGGGATATAAAACCGCCTTATAATATTACAGGAAGGCTTTTTATGGCAAATTTACATGGCAGCAAGACTGAAGCAAACTTGCGAGCCGCTTTTGCGGGCGAATCGCAGGCACGGAACAAATACACGTACTTTGCGTCACGGGCAAAGAAAGACGGGTATATGCAGATTTCCGCTCTTTTTACGGAAACAGCGGAACAGGAAAAAGAACACGCAAAAATCTGGTTCAAACTGCTGGAAGGCGTTGGCGATACGCCGCAAAACCTTAAAGAGGCGGCAGCAGGCGAAAACCACGAATGGACAGAGATGTACCCCTCTTTTGCGGAAACGGCGCGGCAAGAGGGCTTTGCCGAAATTGCCGCGTTGTTTGAACAGGTAGCCGCGATAGAAAAAGCCCACGAAGAACGCTACAAGAAACTGCTTGCCAATATCGAAAAAGGGCTTGTGTTCTCTAAAAACGGCGAGGCAATCTGGCAATGTTCCAATTGCGGACATATCGTTATAGGCAAAAACGCGCCGGACGAATGTCCCGTCTGCAAACATCCCCGCAGTTATTTTCAGGTAAAAGCGGAGAATTATTAAGGAAGCATTGCCCTAGGCATTTGCCGCATTTTTGTACACAATTAGTGTCTGCCAACAAAGCAACTGGCTTTGGGGGCAAACACTACATAGAGGAGAAACTGATATGGCTAAAGGGTTTGGAAAATTTTTGGAAGGGCTTTTGGGCGCGAGCGGGAAAGATGGAGGGAATTCGGACAAGCCGTTCAAGGTGTATGCGCCGGTTAGCGGGTGTGCGGCTCCGATTACAAGCAGTGCCGACCCAGCCCATCAATGTGAAGCGGTGGGCAAAGGCATCTGTATTATGCCGCAAGGCGGCAAGATTTTTGCTCCCTTTGACGGGGTAGTTGATATGGTGTTTGACACCAAACACGCTATAGGGCTTTCGGCAAAAGCGTCTTTTTTAAGCGCCCCTGTCGAACTTTTGATACATTGCGGCATTGACACGGTAAAATTGAACGGTAAAGGCTTTACCGTTCATGTTAAAGACGGCGATGAGGTAAAAAAAGACAGCCTACTTCTTGAATACGACGAAGGCATAATTACCGGCGCAGGTTACAGTCTGGAAACTCAGGTTGTTGTAACCAATTCCGGCGACTTTACGAAAATAACGCAAGCCGCCTCCGGCAATGTACATGCCGGCGACCTTGTACTTTGCGTGGAATAACTTTTAGAATTTGCCTATTGTATGACCGCCGCGGGAAAGCCGCGCTTCCAGCGCAAGAAAGGCGCGTTCAATAAGCGCGGTAAGCACCCAATAAATAAGCGCGAGGGCTAAATACGTTTCAAGCGTATAAGAACCGTAATTGCGCGTGATAATGAGATTGCCTGCCCCCATCATATCAACCATGCCGATAGTATAGGCCAGAGCGCCTTCTTTTAAGAGCGCAATGAGCGCGTTGCCAAATGCCGGAAGCGCCGCCACTGCCGCTTGCGGCAGGACTATACGCCGAAAACTTTGCGCTTCCGAAAGGCCGGCGCTCAAAGCGGCTTCTCGCTGGCCGGGCGGCACGGCAAGATAAGCGGCGCGGAACAATTCGGCACACGAAGCGGCAAAAAGCAAGGTAAGTGTAATAACAACAAAAAGCACCCGTGATGCGCCGTTTATGTCGATACCGGTGAGGGCCTGGGTAAGGGCGGGCAGGCCGTAGTACACCAGAAAAAGGAGTACGATAGACGGAGTGCAGCGCATTGCCATAATGAATGCGCCGGCAACCCATGCCGCCGGCCCGCGTTTGCGCAGCCGCAGCCGCGCAAGTGCAAATCCGGCAAGACTGCCGGCTGCCGCTGTTGCCGCCATCATACCCAGCGTTACCGGTAAAAAACGAAGCACCTGCGGCAGCACCTGCACAGCAAAATCAAAATGAAAAGGTCTATCCATACAAATAAAATAAAATCGGCTGTGGTGCCTATAACGTGTCTTTTTACGGCGACTGCTTCTCCGCCAGCAAATTGATAAGATTTGCTTGATAGCCGGCGCCAAAACCGTTGTCAATATTTACGACAGAAACACCCGGTGCGCATGAAGTCAACATCCCCAAAAGAGAGGAAATTCCACCGAATGATGCCCCATAGCCGACACTTGTCGGAAGGGCAATAACAGGCGCCTGTACAAGCCCGGCAAGTACGCTTGCAAGCGCTCCTTCCATGCCGGCAACAGCAACAATCACACGCGCTCTGCGTATGTCTTCCAGCCGGCCAAAAAGCCTGTGTATGCCCGCAATGCCGATGTCGGTAATTAACCGTGTTGTACTGCCAAAAAACTCCGCTGTAATTGCCGCTTCTTTTGCCACACCTATATCGGATGTTCCCGCAGCAACAACCGCTACAAGCCCCCGCCCCCGCCCCATCGGTTTTTGCAGCGTAATAGTTTTTGCATCCTCATCATAAAAGGCTGGAATATTGTCTTTTTGCAAGGCTTCGGCAAGACTGGAACGCGCTTTTGTAGCCAGTACTGGAACCTGCCGGCTGTACATTTCCTTGATGATTTTTTCCGCCTGTAAATCAGTTTTTCCGCCGCAAAAAACAACTTCGGGAAATCCGGTGCGTTCATGACGGCGCAGGTCAATATTGGCAAAACCCAAATCGCTTGAGTAAAGCGCCGCTATTTCTTTTTCCGCCTGCGCGGGAAGCAGCATACCGTTTTGTACTTTTTCTAAAACAGATTGAATAGTATTAGTTTTCATTTTCAAAAAATTTACGCGCTTCACGGAGTGAAATATGCCGTTCCCGCGCAAGAACGGCGGCATCTTCGTATTCAATTTTGGAACGCTCTGCGCAGGATAATTGAACTGTTTTTTTACGCGCCATTCCCAAAGGAGTCTGAATTGTTTCATCATGACGGCGCAGGGCGCTTCTTTGCAGCGTTATTGTTTTTATGCCAATGGCAGCCGATTGTTCAAATATTTCTTTTTTGAGTACATTTACACCGGCTGGTGTACACAAAACTGATACACATGCCGCAGGCCGGCATTTCTTCATCGTGCAGGGCGTGAATGTAACATCAAGCGCGCCTGCCTCAAAAAGCCGTTCCATAAGAAACCCAAGTTCTTCGCCGGTCATATCGTCAATATTGGTTTCCAACAGGACAAGTTCTTCATCGTCCCAAAAAGTGCCTGCTGCCGTGTTTGCCGCAGCGCCGTGCCAGCAAACACGGAGAAGATTGGGTTTTTCAAATTCGCGCATACCTACGCCATAAGCCGTTTTCAGCGGTATAAAAGGCCCTTTTGGCTGAAATTCGTCCACACAGGCAGCAAGAATCCCGGCACCTGTCGGTGTGGTCATTTCCTTGTCAAAACCGCCGGAAGTAACAGGAATGTTTTGGCACAGCCTGAGAACAGCCGGCGCGGGAACAGGCAGAATGCCATGGGCACACTGTACAAAACCTCCACCCAATTCTACGCTTGAACATGTGATTCTATCCGGCATCAGCATCTCTAAACAGAGCGCCGTTCCGATAATGTCAATAATTGAATCGACCGCCCCTACTTCATGGAAATGTACTTCTTCGGGGTTTACCCCATGCACCGCTGCTTCCGCTTCGGCTATATGTGAAAAAATTTTTACCGCCCTTTTTTTTGCGCCGGATTGTATATCTGAATTTTCTATAAGTTCTCTTATTTCTTTCCAACTTGAATGGGCATGTTCATGATGAGCATGGGTATGAGAAGAATCATTTATTTTTACTATTGCTTGAGTTCCATATATACCGCAGCGGCTGGCACGCTTAAAGTCAAGGTGCCAGTTGTGTATGTGAATCTTTTCCAGTTCCGCAGTCAACTGCCGGCTGTCTACGCCCAAATCAACAAGCGCTCCTAGCGTCATATCGCCTGATATTCCAGCAAAACAATCAAAATGCAGTGTTTTCATTTTTCTGTTGTACTCACAGCATTCAAACTGCCCATGCGGTAGCCTTCAAGTTCAAATGCAGCATATAAAAATCCGCACTGTTTTATTTGCGCGGAAAGTGTATCTAAAAACAATATATTAAAAAATTTTGCGCGTTCTTCCGGCGCTACTTCGATACGGGCAATAGTCCCATGATAACGCACCCGAAAATTAACAAATCCCGCATGCCGCACAATTTCTTCAGCAGATTCGACCTGCGCAAGTTTTTCTACTGTGATATGTTCGCCATAGGGAAACCGCGAGGCAAGACACGCAAAGGCAGGTTTGTCCCATGTGGGAAGACCGGCTTGTTTGGAAAGTTCGCGGATTTCAGTTTTGTTAAGGCCGGCTTGGCGCAAAGGGCTGAGTACAGCCAGTTCGGCAAGCGCTTTCAGGCCAGGCCGGTAGTCGTTTTCATCGTCCATATTTGAGCCGTCCAGCACGGTTTTTGCCCCTGCTTTTTTGGCTTCGGCAATTATTGTGCCAAATTCAATTTTTTTGCAATGATAGCAGCGGTCACGGGGATTGGCGGCAACCGCGCTGTCGATATCGTTTTCTTCAATAAGAATATGCCGGATACCGGTCTGCACGGCTATGCGCTTGGCCCAATCAATTTCAGTTTTCGGCAGCATGGGCGAAACAACCGTAATGGCAAGCGCTTTATCCTTCAATGCTTGTACCGCCGCATAGCAGAGGAAAGAACTGTCTACTCCGCCTGAAAACGCAACGGCAACGGCCTCCTGTTCCCGTATAATCCGCAAAAGCTGTTCATATTTTTCGTTTGAACTCACAGTTTTCAAACTATATCATAAAACGGATGCTTGGGCAAGCACTTGGCTAATAGAACAATCTATGCAAAACTTAATTTATGAAAATTATACATTGGATTTTAGTGTTTGTTTTTACCGCGCTTATGTGCGCTGGAACATTGAACGATTTTTCAATTTCACTTGCGCTCTTTCAGCCGGATAACAAAGCCGCTTTGATGCTAGAACGTTTGGGAGAATTGCCGGGTATTGCCCTTCTTGTTATTTGTTCTATGGGAATATGCGGCGCTATCTTTTCTTTAAATTTACATTCTTCACTGCGCACTGCGCTCTATACCGGTCTGGCCGCTATTCCAATGGCAGGAGGATTCTATATTCTATTCTCCAGAATGCTGCGCGATGCCGGAATAGGTTTTTTTCCCGCACTCTGCACCGCCATACTGCTTGCTGTTTTTTCTTACTGTATATTTATTCCGGCCAACAGGCTCAATCCAAAAAAAGTAATCACTACATGTTTAACCGGTGTTTTTTGTTTTATTGGTTCTATGCTTATCATTGGCGCACTCAAAACATTATGGGGCCGGCAGCGTTTTTTTTCGATGGATGACCCTATCGCCCAATTTACCGCATGGTACCTGCCTCAAGGAAAAGCGCGCGGTGACGAATACAAATCGTTTCCTTCGGGGCATGCCTGCGCCGCCGCCGTGCTTATTTGGTGGACACTGCTGCCGGATTGTTTTGGCAAATTGAAAAAATGGAAACCGTTAGTTTGGCTTGTTTTTACGGTTTATCTTGGCATAACGATGTGGTCGCGTATCGCGCTTGGACGGCATTTTCTTTCCGATGTAACAGCGGGCGCGGGAATAACCATCGCTGTTTTTTATGTATTCAAAATACTTGTAAAAAAAATGTGGAGATGAGCAGGCGGCACAGTACACAAACGGCTTGGGAAGCAATGCTTAAATCCAACCGAGTATTCGCCATTCCTTAACAATTAAAGAATGGCGCAATCATTGCTACTTTCCTCGTAGTTGTTCAATAAAATGAACAACTACAGAAGGCAACGCAATGCAGCAAGCCTCAAAAATTAAGATCTTGCTGAAGAGTCAATTTAATCAGCGTTGCCCTTGCCTCCGGTCTGCAGAATTGACTATACTTATTAGTATGAATTTGCGCAATACACTAAGAACAATCCTTGCCGGCGCACTGGCAGCCGCATTTGTAATGTCGTGCAATTCGTACAAGAGAGCGGAAGAACGGCTTTCACCGCCAAAATCCACTCAGGAAGTACGTATTGCCGATATTGAGCAGGCTGTCGAAGATGACCCTGCCAAGGCCATTCGGTTAACCGGTGTGTACTATGTGATTTACGGCAACGATGGCGACACCGCCAAAACCGTGAATGGTTTGCGCGAACAAGCCATCGGCCGGCTCAAAGAAATGCAAACACAGGCCATAACCGCAAAGCGCTGGGACGATGCCGCATCGCTTGCCCGCTCACTAGCTGCGCTGGATATAACAGTAAAAAATACAGGCGCCGAACCGGACTTTCTTCTTGCCGAGGCAAAAGAACATCTCCAAAACGACAAAAACTTAAACGCTTTTCTCTTTGCCTTCCGTTCCAATGAATTGTCCCGCCATTCACTCGATAACAGTGCAAGCAAAGGCTTAAGCGCCGATGATGCTTTGCTTTTTTTGGAACGGGCTGTCGAGCAAAAACAACGGGGAACCGCCGCTTATTTTCTGAAGGCGGCGCAAAATGCAGGCGCGGTAATTCCTTCTGAATACGCGGCTTATGCCCAGCGCAAAGACAACCCTCAAGAAATGATAAAAGGCGTTGCTACTGTACTCATTGACCGCGGCATCAAAATTGAACGGGGTATGGGTATGCCTGACCGCGTACTTGGCTCGGCTTTTTTTATTGATTCTTCAGGGCTGCTTATAACAAATTATCATGTTATTTCCAGTGAAGTAGACCCCACCTATAATGGCTATTCACGGATGTATATCCGCACAGGCGATTCGAGCAGCGCCCGTGTGCCGGCGGCAGTTGTAGGCTGGGACAAAACGCTTGATTTGGCGCTCATAAAAACAAAAACGGACGTGGCAAAACCGGGCTATGTTTTTTCTGTAATAGACCACGCTTTACCGCAGGTCGGCGATACGGTTTTAGCAATAGGGTCGCCCGGCGGTTTGGAAAAAACCGTTACCAGCGGTATCGTTTCCGCGCTGGGCCGGCGTTTTTTGCAGATAGGCGATGTCATCCAAATAGACGCGGCTGTAAATCATGGAAATTCCGGCGGGCCGGTTGTGGATATGCAAGGCCGGCTTGTGGGGATAGTCTTTGCCGGTGTCGAACAGTTTCAGGGATTGAATTTTGCCGTACCAGCCGAACGGCTTGCCGCCGCGTTGCCTGCTCTCATCAAAGGCGGCAAGGCATCCCGGCCATGGCTTGGCTTGACCATTGCCGAAACACCGCGAGGTGAAGCGGAAGTGATTTATGTCGCCCCCCGCACCCCGGCTTCCGAGCAGCGTCTAACCGAAGGACTGTATATCGAGGCGCTAAATGGGCAAAAAATAAACGTCCCTCAAGGTTCGCTTATACCTGCCCTGCAAGACCGGCTTTTTTCCTGCCGTCCCGGCGAATTATTCGCTCTCAAGACATCGGATGGCATTACGCGCGTTTTGCAATTAGCCGAACGTCCTCTTGTCCCCCTTGCCGAAGCCGCCAAACTTGACAGTCGTGAACGGATGACCGCGCCGCTTTTTGGCCTTATGTTGGAACCATCGGTTGCCGGCTCTTTAACACCTTCATATCTGATAAAAAAAGTAGTGCGCGGGTCAGTTGCCGATGAAGCAGGGCTTTCCGCCCAAGACCCTGTATCGATTCATGGTTTTCGTGTAGAAGAAAAAAATGGTTTTGCCTTGCTTGATATCAATGTAAAAAAACGCCGCGCCGGCTACTTTGAAACAATGATGCGCCTCCCCGCCGCTCTCGACTCGCCAGATACACTGTAAACAGTTAGCGCAACGCTAATTGATGCTACCTAATAATTTACCTTGTATAAATAGAGAGCATCAACTTTGCCCTTTATAATATTGATGCGCAATTCAGCCGGCCATGGAAACTCGTTGAACGTAACGGTAAATATATCTTTTCCATTTAGAACCGCGTTTTTGAAGACAAGGGTTACTGCTTTTTCCGGGTCTCCGCAGGATAATCCGAACGCTTTGGTGAGGCTTACCTGCCAAACTTGGTCTTTGTAGAGATAAAAGTTTACGCCGGGATATTCGAAAACGACATCATCCTGCCAATCATATTCACCGCGCGCCGCATATACAGCAACAGGCGGTCCAAAGCGTTGAAACAATTCCGGCAAACGCAAGGCAAGCAGTTCAAAAGGCCCGGCAGAAGCCGGATTTTGATAGGATTTGCGGGATGCATCCGCCGGCGTTTCCATAGCGGATGGCGCGGCCGCATTCTGGGCATTAGCGGCAGCGGCAAAAATGAAATTCAGCGCGATGACGGCCGCAGATAAGGGCTGTTTCAACCCGGCGGCCATCCCATTACCCGCCCACCCAGTACATGAATATGCAAATGAGGCACCGTTTGCAGGCCATGTTCTTTGCAATTTATAATAAAACGCCCGCCTTTTTCACCGAGCCCCAGTTCTACGGCACGATTCTGCGCACAAACGATGAGGCGTCCCAAAAGTCCGCTGTCCGCACCGGTACAATCCATAATAGTGGCTATGTGTTTTTTGGGTACCACTAGAAAATGCACCGGCGCTTGGGGGGAAATGTCATGAAACGCAAGCATTTCATCGTCTTCATAAATTTTAGCGCACGGAAGCGCGCCTGATACAATTTTACAAAAAATGCAATCAGTCATAGCAAAAAGTATACACATCGAAGGCAAAAGCAGGAAGAGATGAGCGCACCATTGAATTTGACAAGCACCTCAACGCGCGGTATTAAAAACGTTCGCCGTAGTATACTCCGGCCCATTCCCAGCGGCCATGAATTTCCGGTTCAAGGGGAAAATTCACTTTGCGAAAATAGAAATACCAAACAGATGTAAATTGAGGCCATCCCCATGTACGAAAATACGCTTCGTTTGCGTTACTGCCCGGACTTAAATCCTGCGCATAATTTATCCGTGTGCCCCCGCCAAACGATGGCAAATTGAATTCCGCCATCACTGTGTCATCACTACTTGATTGCGCCCATGAACGGGAAAAGAAATTCACTTTGGCACGATTTTGCCAAAGTTCCCATGTGCTGCCGTCTTCCAAGGCTTTTTTTATCGTGGCAAGAAGCGCCGGCAGACTTTCAAATGTCCAGTTTTTTGCCGAATTGTTAAAATCCACCATCTGTTTGGCGTAAGCGTATGCATCAGGAAAACCCGGAATTATTGTGCCGTAAAACGGAATAAACTGCGTATATGCGGCCAGCGCTTTATCCCATTCGCCTGTCTGTTCGTAGGTTTGCCCCAGCATAAACCATGTCGTTCCCAAATCGACACTGCCTTGGAAACGGCTTAGTAATTCTTCGTAGTACCAAATTTTTTCTTTTGGATTATCAACAAGATTGATAAGTTGTTTCAGACATTCAAGGTGTATTGAAACGCCCTTCACCATCAAATCAGGATAATTTTTCACGATAGAATTAAAATAAAGCGCAGCAACATCCGGGGAATCCTGTTTCAAGTAAGTGTTGGCAATCATTAGCAAATGGAAGCCGTTGTAGCGGTCGTCTGGATTTTTCACAACCCATTCAGAAAGGAAATTGACTAGTACCGCTTCTTGATTCTGGCGCTGATACTCCTTGCCTATCTCACGAACAAGCGCAAAACGCTCTATTTCCGAGAGATTATTTTTTTCAAGGAGGTTCCACAGGTCGCGCAGCACGGCCTTTTCCCGTGCCGAGCCGCGTATGTAATAATAAGCGGTGTTTTTTGTTTTCCACTCCTGTACAAAGACAAATCGTATGACAAAAAACCCGGCCGCAAGTACGACAGCAGTTAAAAATCCAATTTTAACACCCTGCCGCCATCCTCCGCCACTAACTTCAGGCATAGTTTACTCAAAACTCCGGGCATTGTCCGCAAAGCCGGTCGCTTTGCGGACAATGTCTACTTCGGTTGTTTGCCAATGTAGGCGAGGATGCCGCCGTCAACATAGAGGACATGCCCGTTTACAAAGTCTGAGGCGCTGGAGGCGAGGAATACCGCCGGACCTTCGAGGTCTTCGG